>DATCEZ010000152.1:0-5762 GCA_036509775.1 Acidimicrobiales bacterium | reverse complement strand
TGCCGACGACCGGTCGCTGCAACGTGAGGTTGCCCGTCGATCCGTGGAACTGAGCGGACCCGAAGGTGAAGATCCCGCCGTCGGAACCGACGAGCCAGTAGCCGTGGGTCGGTGTGGGCGCCGGCGTGGGTGTCGGCACGGGTCCGCCGGTGACGGTGAAGTCGTTGGCCGTGCTGGTGTACGTGATTGCGTAGTCGGATCGGTTCGCTCCGCCGAGGACGACTCCCGCGCATGACGTCGGGGCGAGGGTGTAGCTGCCGGACGTCAAATTGCCGGTGATGGCGGTCGAGGGGTTGACCTGACTGCAGCTCAGCCCTGCCGTGCTGATGGTCACGTTGGCGGGCGGGCTGCCATAGGTGCCGGCGAAGCTGGGTGCGCCGCCGTTGGCCTGGTTCCCACTCACTGCCACGGGAATGGGCAGCGGGGTCACCCTGACGTTGCCCGAAACGTAGTTGATGGTGTAATTCGAATCGGAAGCACCGCTGCAGGACGCTGGGTACGGCGACCCGGCAACAGAGCTGGTGCTGGTGGCGGTGGTCGTACAGGTCGGTTGCGACGTGAGGGATGAGGGTGTGTCCCCTCCTGCCAGCCCGCTGTAGTGCGGCGAGACGGTGGGAGTGGATCCGTAGGGCACGGACTCGCTCGGGGCCGTGATGGTCAGCGCTGCCGTGGTGACCGTCACCGATCCACCGACGTAGGTGATGGTGTAGTTCGGATCCACGGCTCCGCTGCACGACGACGGATAGGGCGACCCGGCGACAGCGCTGGACCCGGTCGCACTCGTCGAACATGTCGGTTGTGTCGTGAGCGACGAGGGCGAGTCACCAGTGATAAAGCCCGAATAGCTCGCGGTGATTGTTGGCGTTGTTCCGTACTGCAGCGTCGGGCTCGAGGCCGTGATCGTCAGTGCGACCGACGTCACTGCGACCGAGCCCGCCACGTAGCTGAAGGAATAGTTGGGGTCGACCGCCCCCCCACACGTGGAGGCATACGGCGAACTGGCGACCGAGCTCGACTGGACCGCCGTGGTCGAACAGGTGGCGCGGGTCGTGAGGGACGGGATGTTGTCCCCGTTGACGAAGCCCGAGTAGCTCGGTGTGATCGTCGGCGGGGCGGTGCCGTAGGCCATGGAGCCGCTCGAAGCGGTGACGGTCAGTGGGGCCTGCGTCACGGCGAAGTCGCCCGCCACACTGGTGTAGGCAACGGTGTAGTTCGACGCGTTGGCACCTGACAAGGTGGCTCCGCTGCAAGAGGTCGGCACGAGCGCGTAGCTCCCGGCCGGGAGGGTCGGCGCAATGGTGGTGGCGCCCGCCTGGGTGCAACTCAGGCCCGAGGTGCTGACGGTGACGCCGGAGGTGGGGCTGGACGTACCGAGGAAGGTGGGCGTCCCGCCGTACATCTGGCTACCCGAGACCGCAATGTCGAAGGGACCGCGGGTGACGGTGAAATCGTTGCCCGAGCTGGTGTAAACGACGGAATACTCGGTGCCGTCAGGCCCGCCGAGCGCGAGACCACTGCACGACGAGGCCAGGAGGGTGTACTGACCGAGCGTCATGGAGGGACTGATGGCCGTCGAGGTCCCCACGGTCGAGCAGGTGAGCCCGCTCGTGTTCAGCGTGACGCCGAAGGGCGCTGCTCCGGACCCCGCATAGTTGGCCGTCGCGCTGAAGGTCGGCGACCCCCCGAAGGGCTGGGTCCCCGACACCACCACCGTCAGAGGAACGACGGTGAGGCCGGACGCCAGTGCCGATGCCACTGGCGTCCCCAGTCCGGTGGCCATGTCGTAGCCGGTCATGGCCGGAAACTCGCCGCCGGCCGTCGCGTTGTAATCGTTTGTCCCGGACGTGACGTCATTGAGGTAAGTACCGGGAGACTGTTGCGCCAGGAGGTACAACGCGGGATTCAACAGGCCGTACCCGGCGGTATTGCCGTCAGCCGAGGCCACCACGGCGAGGACGGATGCCCACAGCGGCGCCGCCCCGCTGGTCCCACCCAAGGCGTTCCAGCCCAGCCCGTTGACGCTGTCGTAGATGATGTAGCCGCTGCTGGGATCGGCGTCAGCAGACACGTCGGGGACCTCGCGGCAATCACCGCCCGAGTTCGCACAGGGGGTTCCCGTGCTGCCGGTCACCTCGCCGAGCGCCTGCTGATAGGCCGGCATGGCGAACGTGGTGGAGACGCCGCCGCCTCCCGCTCCTTCTGAGTAGTAGAGCGCATCGTTCCACGCCTGCTCCGTCGGTGGCGGCCCGAGCGTCTTCGCCCCGTGACCGAGCGACGTTCCCCCGACGGAGGTGACGTCGGGCTGGCTGGCCGGATCAGAGACGGCGAGGTTCAGGTTCTGAATGACATCACCGCCGTTCGTCTCGTCGGTGACCCAGACGTAGTCGCGGCTGCCGTCGCTCACCAGTTGCCCCATTGCGTCGGTCCCGGTCTCGAGCGAGACGGTCGAGCTGATGGTGTTGGTCGTCGTGTTGACGGTGGCCATGACGTCACCCGGGAAGCCCAGGCCGCTGAGGACCGCCAACACCTCGCTCCCGTCGGGGGACAAGCCGATCGATTGCGCCAGACCGGTGCCGTTGGAGGGCTGCGTGGTGGCAATGGTCTTGGCCACCGTCTTGCTGCTCAACCCGACGACCGAGATCCCTCCCCCGGTCCCGGCGTTGGCCACGTAGAGGTCGCCGGAAGTACTGGAGATGGCCAGGGCGACGGGATCGTTGCCGACGGTGACGGTCGACGGGGCCGTGGAGCATCCGCTGATGGTGGAGGCGTTGCAGGTCGCGAAGGGGAAATACGCCACTCGCGTATTGGCTCCGTCGGCCACGTACACCGATCCGCCCGAGCCGCTGTCTACGGCCAAAGCCGTCGGAACAGTGGATGCGGCGAGCGTGACGGTCGCCTCGAACGTGGTCGCCGACGTGGTTGCGCTGTAGACGGCCACCGTGCCATTGCTATTCGCCACGTAGAGGGTGGATCCGTTCACGGCGAGCGCCGTCGGCGAGCTGAGATGGCCGGCTGAGGCAATCTGCGTAGGGGTGCCACAGCCGCTGGTCGTGGCGTGGTTGCAGGTACTGGTCGAGACAGCGGTCAACGTGCTGTTGTTGGCATTGGCGACGAAGACTTTCCCGGCCGTCACGTCGAGGGCGACCGCATCGGGGCCGGAGCCCGAACCCGTCGACACGAACCCCGCCGTCGCGAAGTTCGAGGGGTTGTTTGTGCTGCCTTCGCTGTCCACACTGATCGTGTTGCTCGACTTGTTGGCCACGTAGAGAGTCCCGGTGGAGGGATCGACGGCCTGCGCTACGGGCTTCGATCCTGTCCCGGCGTCGATCTCTCCGTTGATGTTGCAGCCTTGGGCGCCCTGGTCACCCGACGCGACGAAGATGGACTGCCCTTGTGCCGCGGCCGCCTGGAAGAGCGTGTTCTCCGAGTTCTGAAACGATTGGCCGACATAGGCCTCGCAACCGTTCGTCCAACTGGCGCTGACGATCTTGGCCGAGTCGTCGTTGATGATCTGGCTGAAGACGTCGTAGAGGTTGTCCGACACGCCGCCCTCGTAGACCTCGATGTCGGCCTGCGGCGCCAGGGAAAGCGCCGTCTCGATGTCGAGTTCCGCTTCGGCTGTCCCGGCTCCCGTGGCGCCGCCCCCGCCAACAGCAATCTGCGTGATCTGGCCGGGACTGAGGCCGATTCCATAACAGCCGGCAAAAGTGTTGATGTCGCTCGACGAAAATCCGGCCCCGGCCATCTCGAGCAGGGCAATGGTGGCTCCCGCGCCGTAGTCGCCTGACGAGTACAAAGGGTCGAGCCCGTACGCCTGCGCCAGGTCCGGCGCCTCGACCGCTCCCGTCGCGCTCATGGCTCCACTGAGGCTGGTGGAACCGACGGCGCAGCTGCTGCCGGTCGGGTTTGGCTGCCCGGGCGCGAGCGTCGATGTCGCGAGGTCGGCCGCGGCATGGGCGACGGCCTGGCTCGCCTCGGGGACGCTGGTGGACGGTTGCGGCGGGCTCAGCGTGTCGAGGCCGAGGATGCCTTCGATCTGGGGCGCGACGGTGTCGTCCACCTCTGGTGCCGTCGCGTTGTCGTATCCGGTCTTTCCCGAGGACAAGCGGTACTTCGAGATCGGCGTCGAGAACGCTGACTGCACCAGCGCGACAGTGCCCGAGACAGGCAGCGACAGGCCTGTGGCAGAAGGAGGCCCGACGGTCAGCCCCTGCTGGCGGAGGCTCGCCGTGACGTGGGCGATGGTGGCCGGCGTCGGCCCGTACTGCTGCGCGAACTCTGCCGGCGTCAGGAATTGGTGGTACTCGGGCGAGCCGCGGTCAGACACCGCCTGCACTTCAGCGGCCAGCGCGGTGGGATCCCGGGGCTTGAGCGTGACGGTGAGCGGGAGCGAAGTCGTCGTCGGCGCGGGCCCGACGAGGGTGGCCCCAGGCGGCACGAGCCCCTGGTGGCCGGGCAGCTTCTCCCGCCCGCCTCCCGCCGCGGGGGCGGCAGCTGCTGCCGGCGATGGCGTGGCGGCGCCGTAGGCCACGGCGAGGGTCAGAAGGAGAGCGATGCCGAGCAGGCAGGCGGCGGCGCCGTGCAGCCAACTGCCGCCACGTCGATCCACCATCATCTGTGCGTCCTCCACAGGTGCCCCCCGGTCGGGCAAGGCTAATGCTCGTCCCCAGGGCCTCCGACCGCGCCCTCCCACCGCGCGCGGACCCGCCCAACAGACGTTTACCTGTGAATTATCGGCAGCCGAGCAGTACGGCCTTAGGCGTCAGTTGTGCCTGGCGACTTCGGCTCAGCCGGAGCTGGCGGGCGCGCCCCACACCCGGACCCAGTCGATGGAGGTCGTGGCGGGCAGAGAGGTGGTTCTGGGCGTGAAGGTATTCGTGCCGATGCCCAGGGCCTGGGTCAGGCAGATGTAGAAGGGCTCGTTGAACGGAGCGGGATCGATCAGGGGCGAGGCCGAGCTCCAGTGATCGACGAGGCACGCCTGACCGTCGTAGAGGAACGTCAGCGACTGCGGCGTCCATTGCACCGCGTAGGTGTGGAACTGGCTCGGATCGCCGATGACGCAATGGTCGTTGGTTGCCTCGGGATCGCTGGCCGAATTGTTGTAGTGCACGAACGGAATGGCCAGCGTCGGGTATTGGCTGAAGAGCTCCGCAATGTCGATCTCGCCCGACGCCGGCCAGGCGCCATACGTCGGTTGGGCCGGGTAGAGCCAGAAAGAACTCTGAAGGCCTTGGGTCGTCGCACCCGAGATCTTGGCCCGGACCTCGAAGAGGCCGTCGGTCTGGGTGAAGTGCTGATACGTCGAGACCATGCCGCTCGTGTACTGCGTGTAGTAAGGCGGTTCGCCGGGGCAAAGGAAGGACGAAGCCGCCTGTTCCACGGTGAGGTTCAGGGCGCCACCCGACACCGACACGTTGCCCGGGCTGTCCTCGAAGCATTCGAGCCCCGAGTGATAGCCACCGTCGGCCGTCTGCTGGACGACCCACTTGCTGGTGTCAAGCGTCGGTCCATTGAACTCGTCGTCGAAGCTGCACTGCCACGTTTGGCCATCGACGTCGACGGTCGGCTGTCCGCCGCACTCGCTGTCGGACGTGGCCGGCGCTGCGGGGGCGGCCGCAGCGGCCGTGCTGGTCGTCGTCGGCAGTGCTGTCGTCGGCGCAGCGGTGCGGGGGCGTGCGGTCGTGGGGGCGGCAGGGGCGGCGGACGACACCAGAGGCTCGGTCGTGGACGTGGCGGGCACGGAAGGAGCCGCAGCGTCC
>DATCEZ010000151.1:0-4860 GCA_036509775.1 Acidimicrobiales bacterium | reverse complement strand
GCGAACCCATCGCGAACGCCGCCGCTGCCTTCTTCACGCCTACGAACACGTGCACCCCCTTGGCCCCCCGGCCCCACCCAGACGGAGCATTCACACACCGCCACCCGATTGGTCCCCCGCTCGGGACCCGAGCAGGCACTCACCGATCGCTTTTCCGGACTATACCGACCCCTTAGTGTCCTGTCTCGGCACAACAACCTCGTCGTGGAGGTCGTGAGCATGGCCATGGGGTGCGGGCAGGGGGATCAGCGAGGGAGGTGAGCTAAGCGATGCAGGACTTCTTGCCGTTCATCGTGATCGGCCTCGCCACCGGTGCGGTCTACGGGCTCGCGGGGGTCGGTCTCGTGCTCGCGTACAAGACATCGGGCATCTTCAACCTGGCCTATGGCGCCATCGCCGCACTCACTGTTTTCGTCTTCTACTGGCTGCACGACGAACACGGATGGCCATGGGGCCTGGCCGCCGCCGTGTGCGTCCTGGTCATCGGCCCGGCGGAGGGGCTGCTGATGGAGCTGCTCGGGCGGGCGCTCGAACGGGTGGGAGCCACCCTGAAGGTGGTCGCCACCGTCGGCCTTCTGCTCATCGTCCTGGGCGTCGGTGAGCTCTGGTACGGGAACAACGAGGTGAACTTTCCACCGTTCCTGCCCACGTCGACCATTCCGATTCTGGGCGTGAACATCGGATGGGACCAGATCACCGTCACCATCATCTCCCTCATCGCCACCGCGGTCCTCTACTGGTTCTTCCGGTCCGTACGCATGGGCTACGCCATGCGCGGCGTCGTCGACAACCCCGACCTCCTGTCGATGACGGGCGAGAATCCCATACGGGTGCGGCGCTGGGCCTGGATCATTTCGATGACGTTCTGCTCCATGGCCGGTCTCCTGCTGGCGCCCGGTCTCAGCCTGAATGCCGTCATCATCTCGACCCTCGTCGTCTACGCGTTCGGGGCGGCGGCGATCGGCGGCTTCTCGAGCCTGCCCCTCACGTTCCTGGGAGGGCTGCTCGTCGGCATTGCCGGGTCCCTGGCCACCAAGTACTCCGGTTCGATCACGTGGCTGAGCGGTCTGCCGCCGGCGATCCCTTTCATCGTCCTGTTCCTGGCACTGTGCGTCACGCCCAAGGCGAAGCTGGCCGAGCGCCGGGTCGTGACCACCCTCCCGGTCAAGAAGCCCTGGTACGCGCCGTGGCGGGTCCGGGGCATGACGTTCGCCATCGGGCTTGTCGTCCTGTGCCTGATCCCGAACCTGGTGGGCGACAATCTGGCCATCTGGGCCAGCTTCCTGGCCGACGCCATCCTGCTGCTGTCGCTGGGACTCCTCGTGCGTGTGTCGGGACAGATCTCGCTGTGCCACCTCGCATTCGCCGCGGTCGGCGCGGCCTCCTTCGCGCACTTCACCGACAGCTTCCACCTCCCATGGCTTCTGGCGCTGCTGCTGGCCATGCTCGTCGCCCTCCCCGTGGGAGCGATCGTGGCGATCCCGGCCATCCGGCTGTCGGGCCTGTTCCTCGCCCTGGCGACGCTGGGCTTCGGGATTCTGCTGCAGTACCTCTTCTATTCGACGAATCTCATGTTCGGATTGACGACGTCGGGCATACCGGCTCCACGACCGGACGTCAGCATCTTCGGCCTGTCGCTCGCGTCGGACAAAGGCTTCTATTACGTGCTGCTGGTCGCGGCGGTGCTCAGCACCGCGGTCATCATGGTGATTCAGCGCAGCCGTATGGGTCGCCTCCTGGGCGCGCTGGCGGACTCGCCGCTCGCGCTCGAGACGCAGGGGGCCACGACCAATGTGATCAAGGTCCTCGTGTTCTGTCTCTCGGCCGCGTTCGCGAGCCTCGCCGGCGCCCTCATCGCCGTCGAGTTCCATTACGCGGTCGGGGCCAACTACGACCCGTTCCTCTCGCTCGTGTACGTCGCACTGGTCGTCATCGCCATCGGCGGAGAGCCGTGGTACGCGTTGATCGCCGCTCTCGGTGTGTCCGTCATTCCCGGGTACTTCACCTCGAGCAACGTCACCACGTACCTCCAGATCTTCTTCGGCGTCATGGCCGCGGTGTATGCCGTCTTCCAGAGCCGGACGGCGACGGTGCCCCTGCGCGTCCGTCAATTCCTCGACCGCCTGGGTGGCCGTCGGCCGGAGGAGGCTGTGACCACGGAGCAGGTTCGACGCGCCGTGGCGGACGCCGCCGCGACCGAAGAGGACTCCGCCCGCCAAGACGGCCGCATCGCCGCGGCCACCGCGACCGCCGGGGACGAGGCGGCGGCCGTTGAGCGTGGTGAGACGATCGGGCTGGAGGTCCGGAGGCTCTCCGTCCGCTTCGGGGGCGTGCACGCCGTGCAGAACGTGACCCTCACGGCGCCGATGGGGTCGATCACTGGCCTCGTCGGGCCCAACGGAGCGGGAAAGACCACGACGTTCAACGCGTGCTCGGGGCTGGTGAGGCCGAGCGATGGCGCCATCATGTTGCACGGACGCAACGTGACGTCGCTGGGGCCGGCCGGGCGGTCCCGCTTCGGCCTCGGCCGCACCTTCCAGCGGGTCGAGCTGTTCTCCTCCCTCACGGTGCGTGAAAACGTCGCCCTGGGCCGGGAGGCCTCGCTCGCCGGAGCGAACCCCGCACGCCAGCTGGTGAGCAGCACCGCGCAGCGCGCCACGGTGCGGAGAGCCGTCGACGACGCCATAGAGCTGACCGGAATAGGACCGCTGGCGGATCTGCAGGCGGGGCTGCTGCCGACCGGTCAGCGCCGGATGGTCGAGCTGGCGCGCGTGCTTGCCGGGCCGTTCGACCTCTTGCTGCTCGACGAACCATCTTCAGGGCTCGACGCCGGCGAGACGTGGCGCTTCGGGGAGATTCTCCGGGGCGCGGTCGCCGACCGTGGTGTCGGCATCCTCCTGGTCGAACACGACATGGCACTGGTGCGCCAGGTCTGCCAGAACATCTACGTGCTCGACTTCGGCCAGCTTGTCTTCGAGGGAACGGGGGCCGACATGCTGGCGAGCCCCATTGTGCGGGACGCCTATCTCGGTTCGGAGGGTGCCATGGCCGGCCTCGCCGTCTCGGGTGCGTCTCCTCCCGGTGCGGTCCCACCGGTGGGAGCGGGCGATGCTTGAGCTCGAGGGCATCACAGCCGGGTACGGCGAGACGGTGGTCCTGCGCGATGTCTCCCTCTCGGTCCCCGACTCGGGCGTCGTGGCGCTCCTCGGTCCCAATGGCGCAGGCAAGACCACGACCCTGCGCGCCGCGTCCGGTCTGATCAAACCGAGCAGCGGCAGGGTCCTGCTCGACGGGGAGGACGTGACGGGGCTCAAGCCCTATGCCATGGCCCGACGAGGTCTCTGCCACCTGCCCGAAGGGCACGGCATCTTCCCCTCACTCACCGTCAAGGAGAACATCGTCCTGAACTCGCCCAAGGGAAAGGAGAGGGAGAGCCTGGTGAAGGCGGGTGAGCAATTCCCGGTGCTCGCGGCGCGGCTCGGGCAACAGGCGGGCAGCCTCAGCGGCGGTGAGCAGCAGATGCTCTCCCTGGCCCGCGCTTATGTGACCAGTCCGAAGATCGTCGTGGTGGACGAGGCGTCACTCGGGCTGTCGCCGCTCCTGGTGGGCCAGGTGTTCGAGGCGCTCCGGCAGATCGTCGCCGAGGGCACGGCGCTGCTGCTCGTGGAGCAGTACGTGACCCGCGCACTCGAGCTCGCGGACACCGCCTACATCATGAACCGCGGCCAGATCGTCCACTCGGGTGCTGCCGCCGACCTGCAGGGGGAAGAGGTGTTCGAGCGGTACCTCGGCATTGAGGTCGGCCAATGATGCGTTGGCTCGGTCGGCGTCATTCGCTGTCGGGACACCGAAGAGTCCCCGTCGCGCCCACGGCCGAGCCCACCGCCACGCCGCCGGCGTCACCCAAGGTCGATGGCCTGGAGCCCACCTTCCGCCACCTCGACGACCCCGAGGTGCCGTGGCAGCCGGTCAAGGCCCAGCGCAACGCCGATGGCTCCGTCGCTCACGTGTGGGAGAAGTGGCTCGCCTTCTCGCCCGACCCGCAGTACCTCACCATCTACGCCCGCTACGACCCGGGCATGGTGGTGCGCCGGCACGGCCACTTTTCGCCCCACGTCGTTATGGTGCTCGAAGGTGAGGTGAGCTTCGGCGATCGCCGCTGCGCGGCAGGCACGCACATTGAGCTACCGCTCGGCGCCGCGTTCGGCCCCGTGGTGGCCGGGCCGGAGGGCGCCGTCATGTTCGAGGTGATGATGGGCGATCCGCGCAGCTGGGGGGACGAGCCTGACGCATACGAGGCGGCCCTGGCGGCGCAGGGCGCCGAGGCGCTGCCCGATCCGCCGCTCGAATTCCCCGGCTGGCTGGAGGACCTTCGCACGCACTGGGCCGGTGCACCGACAGCACAGCCCGGCAAGGATGTCCCGGCGTGACGAGGAACCGATTCGCCGGGGAGCCATTCGACGACGGCGATGAGGTGATCGCGGGCGCCCTGGCCGAGGTCAGTGTCCCGGCCCTGCTGTGCTCGCTCGTGCACATGACCGGCGACCTGTCATGGGTGCGGGGCGATATTCAGCCGAACGTGGGGATGTCACTGGACATTCAGGGTGCGATGTCGGAAGCGGATATGGCGGAGGTGCGTCGTCGCGCCCTTCCCGCCATTGCCGCCTATCGCGACCGCGGCTGCGTCCCGGTCGATCTCTCCCGCGATGCGTTGCTCGAGATGATGAGCTTCCTCGGCCGACGTCCCGTCGAGGACCGATTGGCAGGCCTGCTGTTCGACGATCTGCAATTCGAGGGTGGGGACAGCGGCGAAGTCAGGTGGGGTGACAGCGTTTCCGTAAGCCAGAAGGCCGGGTCACC
>DATCEZ010000150.1:0-8795 GCA_036509775.1 Acidimicrobiales bacterium | reverse complement strand
CCGGTCCCCCATGACCGTCGCCTCTGTGACGGACAGGGGGGCGCCTGCCACGGCGCGGGCCAGGACGCGCACGGCGTTGGTGTCGACGGCGGCCACGTCGTCCCCGAAGGCGAAGGTGCGCACGGCGCGTGCCGTGTACGGCCCGACGCCGGGCAGCGCCCGCAGGGCCCGGTCGTCGTGCGGCACCCGGCCACCGTGGTCCGCCACCATGGCAGCCGCCGCCCGGTACAGGTTCAGCGCGCGCCGGTTGTAGCCCAGCCCCGACCACAGGCGGACCACCGCCGCCGGTCCCGCCGCGGCGCACGCCGCCGGGGTGGGGAAGGCGACCAGGAAGCGCTCGTAGTGCGGCACCACGCGATCGACCTGGGTCTGTTGCAACATGACCTCGGAGACGAGGATCGACCAGGCGTCACGCGTGTGCCGCCAGGGCAGGTCGCGCCGGTGCTCCTCGGCCCACGCCAGCAGACGTCCCCGGAAGCGCCGGACCCGATCGGCCCCGACGGGTGGGACCCGATCGACCTTGAGGCGCGGGGCGTCAGTCCCAGACGTCGTCGCCGTAGGGGCGCTGCCGCGCCGGTGCCGCCGCCGTCTTCCAGACCATCAGCTTGCGCCGGAAGTAGCAGACCTCTTCGCCGCGCTGGTTGAAGGCCTTGGTCTCGACGGTGACGATGCCGCGGTCGTCCTTCGACTTCGACGGCGTGGCCTCGAGCACCTTCGTCTCGGCGTAGATGGTGTCGCCGTGGAAGGTGGGTGAGCGGTGCAGCAGCGACTCGACCTCGAGGTTGGCGATGCAGGAACCGCTGACGTCGGGCACGCTCATGCCGAGGGCAAGGGAGTAGACGAGGTTGCCCACCACGACGTTCTTGCCTTGGACGGTCTCGTGCTCGGCGAACCACGCGTTGGTGTGCAGCGGGTGGTGGTTCATCGTCATCATGCAGAAGAGATGGTCGTCGTACTCGGTGATCGTCTTGCCCGGCCAGTGCCGGTAGATGTCGCCGGGGACGAAGTCTTCGAGGTAGCGACCGAACGGCCGGTCGTAGACCGTCACTCGCCTGTCGGCTCGGGGCGGGGACGCGTCGTGAAGCCGAGCGAGGCGTTCGGCAGCGACTCACCGTCGATCATCAGGCGCCAGGCGAAGCGAGTGCCAGGGGCGAGCGGCAGCGGCCCGAGGTTCACGGCGAGCGCGACGTCGATGGGCGAGCCCTCGGGGATCCCCTGAGGCTGGCTCACGGTGAACTCTCCGCGCACCTCGACCGGCTGGGTCCCCTCGGTCGTCTCCATGAGCACAGGCTGGCCGTCGGCGTCCTCCAGGAAGAGCTCCCAGTGATGCGAGGCCTCGGCCTCGTGCCAGTCGACGTCGATCTTCAACGCCACGGCGGAGGGCACGGGATCAGGCCCGGTCATGCTCCATCCGCCGCCCAGAATGAACAGCTTGCCGTCGGACACCTGGGCCGCGTCGCACAGCAGCATGGTTACTTTCACGAAGAGGGAGGTTACCGGTCACCGGCCGGGCCGCCGGTACGAGGGCTGCGAGGGCTGCGAGGGCTATCACATGGGCTGAGCGAAGACAGGGCCGCTCCCCCACTGCGCCGTAGAGTGCAAAACCATGGTCGAGCACGTGGGCGAGATGATCGGGCTCCGGGACGACGTCTACCGCCGGCCGCTGGCCACCGCGCTGTCGCGCCTGGGTCTCGGGGATGGTTGGCGTTGCGTTGACGTGGGGGCCGGCGGCGGCGATGTCTCCGTGGCGCTGGCCGAGATGGTGGGCCGGGACGGGCGGGTCTACGCCGTCGACAGCGATCCCGCGGCGCGTGACGAAGTGGCGCGTGCCGCCGCCACGGCAGCGCACGCCCAGGTGATCGCACTGACCCAGGCCGGCGAAGATCTCCTCCTGCCCGAAGAGGTCGACCTCGCCTTCTGCCGCTTCCTGCTGCTGCATGTGATCGATCCCGCCGTGGTCGTCGCCAAGATGGCCGCCGCGGTGCGCCCCGGCGGCTGGGTCGTGGCCCAGGAGCCGATCACGTCGGCGGGCCGCATCGACGGCGTTGCCATGTCGATGCCCGACGCCCGCCACCCTGACGTCGGCGCGCTGCTCCCCGCGCTCGTGCGACACGCCGGGCTCGAGGTCGTCGATGCCTGGGCCGAAGCGCCGGCGGGCGTGGGACCCGGCCCCGTCACCCGCTACCTCGAATCGCTCACCGGGGTTGATCCCGGCGAGGACCCCGTCGTCCTTCCTCCCCTCGTGACCGTGATCGGCCGTCGTCCCTGAAGGGCCACATCCGGGCGGAAATTGGTGCACTTTGGCGGTCCATTAGGGTCGCTCAGCGTGACGACGCCCACCGCTCCGGACCTCGCCGACGCCGCCGACGCGGTTGATCTCGCCCAGCGTCTGGTCGACCAGGCCTGCGCCGCGGTACGCGAGCGTGGCGGCATCGATCCGAACCAGGTCGTCGCCTACGACGTGGCCCACGCCGCCGCTGCGGTGGCCACCGCACGAGCCACGTTGGAGTACGGCGCAAGGGGTGACGTCGAGGCCCGCATTGCCGCCGCTTTCGTGGCCGACGTCGTGGCGGACCTCGTGGGGCGCGTGGCCGGTCGCGAGCCCCTCTGGGGCGTGGACCCGGGCTGGGACGCCCCGGCGGCCGGCTTCCTGACGGCACAACGCGATCCGGCGGTGCTCGCTGGCCTGGCCACGACCGAGGGTCCGCGCCACTTGGGCGAGGACTTCGAGCTGGTGCGCGAGACGTTCCACCGCTTCGCCGAGGACAAGGTGCGACCGCACGCCGAACACGTGCACCGGGAGAACCTCGACATCCCCGAAGAGGTCATTGAGGGCCTGACGGAGCTCGGAGGCTTCGGGCTCTCGGTCCCCGAGGAATACGACGGCTTCGCCTCCGGCGGGGAGAGCGACTACATGGGCATGGTCGTCGCCACCGAGGAGCTGAGTTGGGGCTCGCTCGGCGTGGGCGGCTCACTCATCACCCGGCCCGAGATCCTGACCCGGGCGCTCGTCTACGGCGGCACCGAGGAGCAGAAGAAGCAGTGGCTGCCCAAGTTGGCCTCGGCCGAAATTCTGGCTGCCGTCGCCGTGACCGAGCCGGACTTCGGCTCCGATGTCGCCGGCATCGTCACCGCCGCCACGCCGGTCGAGGGCGGATGGCTGATCAACGGCGTGAAGACCTGGTGCACCTTCGCGGCCCGGGCGGACGTCCTCATGCTGTTGGCCCGCACCGACCCCGACCGCTCCTTGACCCACAAGGGCATCTCCATGTTCGTGGTCGAGAAGCCACGTGGTGACGGCCACGGTTTCGTCTTCACCCAGGACGGGGAGACGGGCCGCCCCGCAGACCTGCCGCCCGGCCGCCTGGAGGGTCGCCCGATCGACACGCTCGGCTACCGGGGCATGCACTCCTACGAGCTGGCCTTCGAGGACTGGTTCGTCCCCGAGGCCAACCTGATCGGCGGCAGCGACGGGTTGGGCAAGGGCTTCTACCTCCAGATGCAGGGATTCGAGAACGGCCGGCTGCAGACCGCGGCGCGCGCGCTCGGCATCATGCAGGCGGCCTACGAGGCGGCGGTCGCCTACGCGGCCGAGCGCAAGGTGTTCGGCTCGCCGATCGGCGACTACCAGCTGACCCAGTACAAGCTCGGCCGGATGGCGGTGATCATTCAGGCCACCCGTCAGAGCTCGTATCACGTGGCCCGCCTGATGGCCCGTGGCGAGGGCACGTTGGAGGCGTCCATGGTGAAGGCCTACGTCTGCCGGGCCGCCGAGTGGGTCACCCGCGAAGCCATGCAGATCCACGGTGGCATGGGCTACGCCGAGGAGTTCCCGGTGAGCCGCTACTTCGTGGACGCCCGGGTGCTCTCCATTTTCGAGGGAGCCGACGAGACGTTGGCGCTCAAGGTGATCGCCCGCCGCCTCATCGGCTGATCGGGCCCGGTCCGGCTGGACCTAGCTGCTGGGGGTCAACCCGGCGCGCTCGCCCCGGCTGACGAACTTGACGGCCATTTTGCGACTGGCCTCGTCGATCATTTCGTCGCCGAACATGACCGCACCCTTGCGGTCGTCCTCGGTGGCCTTGCGGTAGGCCTCGAGCAGATCGAAGGCGTGGTCAAACTGCTCCTGGGTCGGCGAGAAGACCTCGTTGAGCGTCGTCGCCTGGTCGGGTGTGAGGGCCCACTTCCCGTCGTAGCCCAGCATGCGGGCGCGCATGGAGTAGTCGCGCAGCGCATCGAGCTCGCGCACCTTGAGGAACGGGCCGTCGATCACCTGGAGCCCGTTGGCCCGACCCGCCATGAGGATGCGGCTGAAGACGTAGTTGAAATGGTCGCCGGGGTACTCGGGGATCTCGATGCCACCCGTCAGCACCGGCATTTCGATGCTGGCGGCGAAGTCCGCCGGGCCGAAGATGATCGTCTCGAGGCGGGGGGAGGCGGCGCAGATGTCGTCCACATTGATGAGGCCACGCGCCGTTTCGATCTGCGCCTCGATCCCGATGTGCCCGACCGGCAGCCCCGACTTCTTCTCGACCTGGGTCAGCAACAAGTCCAGGGCCACCACGTCGGAGGCGTACTGCACCTTGGGCAACATGATTTCGTCGAGACGCTCGCCCGCATTGCCCACGACCTCGATCACATCGCCGTAGGTCCACTCGGTGTCCCAGGCATTGACCCGCACGCAGAGCACGCGATCGTCCCAGGGCAAGTTTTTGATGGCGTCGACCACCTTGGGCCGGGCCGCCTCCTTCTCGAGCGGGGCCACGGCGTCCTCGAGGTCGAGGAAGGTCATGTCGGCGGGGACCGTTGGGGCCTTGGCCAGGAACTTCTCGTTCGAGCCGGGGGTGGAGAGGCAGGAGCGCCGGGGCAGGTCGCGGGATCGTTCGGACATGACCAAATGGTAACAAACGGGCTCCTGCGCCCTTCCGGGGCGGTCCGGGGCCACGTCGGCGGGTGCGCCGGGGACGGCACGGTCCGTGGGCCGAGGTCACTGCTGACGACGTCAGGCAGCGTCGCGCCAGGCTGCGTCGCGTCAGGCTGCGTCGCGCCAGGCAGCGTCGCGCCAGGCTGCGTCGCGCCAGGCGGCCTCCGGCGGCGTCAGCCGAGCGCGGCAGCTCGCCGCTGTGTCAGCCGCGCGCTGCGGCGCCCGGTGGTGTCAGCCGAGGTGTTCGGTGAAGAACGCCAACGTGCGATCCCAAAGCGCGCGCGACGCATCTGCGTCGTACACCTCCGGTCGCGTGTCGTTGAAGAAGGCGTGGTCCGCTCCGGGATAGATGATGATCTCGACGGACTTGCCCAAGCCGCGCAGCTCTTCCGTCAACTCGTTGGCGGCCGCCGGCGTGAAGAAGTCGTCCTTCTCGGCGTAGTGACCCAGGACCGCGGCCGACATGGCGGCATAGTCCGGCCGCGCGTCGGGCCAGGGAATGATGCCGTAACACGGCACGACGGCCGCCACTGCATCTGGGCGCTGTGTGGCGAGGACCAACGCCAGCCCGCCGCCCATGCAGAAGCCGATCACGCCGACCTTGTCGCCCGAGCTCCGGCGCAGCAGTTCGTCCACTGCTCCGCTCATGTCGCGCCCGGCCTGGTCCATCTGCATGGCCATCATCGCCTTGCCCGCTTCATCGGGCTCACCGGGTCGCACTTTCTTGCCGTGATAGAGGTCCGGAGCCAGCGCAACGAAACCGACTGCAGCGAAGCGGTCGCACACATCCTCAATGTGGTCGACCAGGCCCCACCACTCCTGGATCACGATCACTCCTGGGCCACTCCCGCTGTCCGGAGTGGCCAGGTAGCCTCCCGCCGTCGACCCATTACTTGCGAATTCGACCATCTCTCCCATGCGCCCGACCGTAGTTCTCTCCAGCCCTCTCCGTTATCTCCTCACAGTTCACAAAAAGTTCGAATTTCTTGCTTCGCCCCTATGAACTGCGTGTTCGCACCCTCGGTGCTACCACACACACCTGTTTCCAACCGAGGGTGTTTGAACCGACGAAAGGCGTCCGATAAGAATGTTGGCCATCGTGACTGACGTAGAGCGGGTTCACCACCACTCCACGCCGCGGTCTCCCAGGAGTGCTCGTGTACTCCGGCGGGTCGGGATCCCCGCGCTGACCGTTGTCTCAGTGTTGACAAGCACTGTGTTCATAGTGGCGCGCCCCGCCGCCGGTGACGCCATCTCGGACGCCAAGGCCAAGGCTGCCGCCATTGAGGCCCAGCTGACCCAGGCGCAGGATCAGATGTCGGCCCTGAGCCAGCAGTACGACGCCGCGCAGTACCACCTGTCGCAGATCAACTCCAGTATCGCGACGACCAAGGCCAACGTGGCGGCGGACCAGTCGCAGGTCTCCAACGACAAGTCCACCCTCTCCAAGGCAGCCGTGGCGAACTACATCTCCGACGGCACAGCCGCCGCGCAGAACCCGATCTTCAGTGGGAACGAGCAGACCCTCGGCGCGACCGACACCTACAACAAGGTCGCCGAGGGCGACATCTCCCTCGCCGTCGCCAACCTCCACACAGCGGAGGACTCGCTCAACTCACAGGTGAGCCAGTTGCAGGACGAGCAGTCGCAGGCCCAGACGCAGGTCGCGGCCGAGCAGAACGCGGTATCGCAGAACGCGCAGGCCATTGCGTCGCAGAAGAGCGCACTGTCCCAGGAGCAGGGACAGATCGCCCAGCTGGTCCAGGAACAGCAACAGCAAGAGGCCGCAGCGGCCGCCAAGGCGGCGCAAGAACGCGAGCAAGCTGCACAGGCACAGGCCGCCGCAGCCGCTGCCGCAGCAACCCCCGCGGCAGATCCTTCCCACGCGGCCGGCAGTGCGTCGACGGCGGCACTGAGCCAGGCCGCACCTCCTCCCTCCTCTCCCGGTGGCGCCGGTGCCCTGCAGGCCGCCGAGAGCCAGATCGGCGTCCCCTACGTGTGGGGCGGCGAGTCCCCCAAGGGCTCGGCCAGTCCCGGCTTCGACTGCTCCGGTCTGACCGCCTGGTCGTGGGGCCAGGTCGGCGTCGGCCTTCCTCACTACTCAGGGGCCCAGATGGGCAACTCGACGCCGGTGCCCATCAGTGACCTGCAGCCGGGCGACCTTCTCTTCTACGGCGCCGGTGGGTCGGAGCACGTGGCCATGTACGTCGGTGGCGGCAGCATGATCGAAGCGCCCTACACCGGAGCCTCGGTCTGGATCACCGGCCTGCGGCTCGGTGGCGGCTTCGTCGGTGCCGGCCGGCCGTAGCCGGCCTCGCCCTCCGAACCAACTCCCGCACCACTCCCCTTTTGCCTGTCCGACTCGGGCCCTGCCGTGCGCCCACAGGCTCCGCTGTTCGCCCCCGGGCCCTGCATGCGGGCTCCGGGTCCTAACCTGGCCCGGACCGAGCCATGAGACCGATCCCCGTCGAGTTCCACATCGGACCGCTGCAGGTCCACACCTACGGCATCGGGCTCGCGCTCACGTTCTGGTTCGGCTTCGTCTATTTCGAGCGGCGGCTGCGCAAGAACGGCTACCCCACGGACTGGCTCGTCCCCGTCTTCCTCTGGATCATCCTCGCCGCCGTGGTCGGCGCCCGTGCCATGCACGTGTTGTCGAACCTCAGCTACTACACCCAGAACCCCGGGGACATCTTCGCCATCTGGCACGGGGGGCTGTCCTCTTTCGGGGGCCTGCTCCTGGCTGTGCCGGTCGGCATCGTCCTGACCCGGCGTCGCTGCCCGGAACTCCCGATGGGACGGGCGCTGGACCTCGTGGCGCCTGTTCTCCTCGCTTGCTGGGCCCTGGGCCGCCTGCTCGGACCACAGCTCATGGTGGCGGGCGGCGGCCACCCGACCCATCAGTGGTTCGGGATGTACTACGCCGGCCAGGCCGGTCCCCGGCTGCCTGTGCCGATCTTCCAGGCGCTCGAGGACTTCACCGTGTACCTCGTTCTGATCGCCATTGAGCGGCATCTCGATCGTTGGCCCGACGGCGCACGGCGAACGGGCTACCCCTCGGGAACGGTGCTCGGCACCGCCATGATCCTGTGGGGCATTGAACGCTCACTCGACGAGCACCTCTGGTTGGGCGAGGACGGCCGGCTCGGATCCGACCTCGTGCAACTTGCCGGCGTGCTCCTCGTGATCGGTGGCGCCGTGATCCTCGTGCGCACGCGCAGCCGCTGGAAGCAGTGGCGCCGCACACACGACGAGGCCGATGCCGACGCGCCCCTGGAGAGCGCGGACCAACCGGCCTGATCGTCTAGTGCTGGTGCACGGGGGCGCTGCGCACCCTCGTGCGGTCGCCCCGGCGCTCAATGGCCAGCACGTCACCGTCGCGGAAGATCCATCCCACCTCGCGCCACGGGCGCAGCTCGGGAATGGTCTCGACCCTCGATCTCGAGTCTCGCCGTACCAGTGTCCTCATGTCCCCGTTCCCCATTTCCCCACCACGTTTCTCATCCGCTGCAAGGGGAACTGCGATCCCCGGGCGAACCTTGCGGGGATTCCCGGTCGCGGTCCGGCCCCGGGAACCGGTGCTCTGGGCCTGGCGGGGCGAGCCGGCCAATTCCTACACCACCGCTGCAACGTTGTTGCGACATCTCTAGGCGCCCACGCGCGGTATATGCGTGTGTGGACCCATCGGGCACCATCCCCCGCTTCTGGCGAAAGAACGGGCATTCTCAAGGCTTCTCCTGATGAAACCGATATGGCGGAGAGAGGGAGGTGCGTGCACATGGCGACCGTCGAGCCGTGTACTCCGATGACCGAGAAGATCTGGACCGAAGAGGAGAAGGAGGCGTGGCTCCTCGATCATGGCGAGGGAGCG
>DATCEZ010000149.1:0-4955 GCA_036509775.1 Acidimicrobiales bacterium | reverse complement strand
GCCGATCGGGGTGTGCGCCGCGGTGACGCCGTGGAATTACCCGATGATGATGGCGGTGTGGAAGTTCGGCCCGGCCCTGGCGGCGGGCAACACCATGGTGCTCAAGCCGTCGGACACCACGCCGGTGACCGCGCTGCTCATGGCCGAAATCATGGCCGAGCACCTGCCGCCCGGCGTGTTCAACGTCGTCTGCGGTGACCGCGACACGGGACGGGCCCTGGTCGTGCACGAGACGCCCGCCATGGTATCGGTCACCGGCTCGGTGCGGGCCGGCATGGAGGTGGCCGCCGCGGCGGCACCCACCCTCAAGCGCGTCCACCTGGAGCTGGGCGGCAAGGCACCCGTCATCGTGTTCGACGACGCCGATGCGGCCGCTGCGGCCGAGGGCATCGCCGGCGCCGGCTACTTCAATGCGGGGCAGGACTGCACCGCCGCCACCCGGGTGCTCGCCGGGCCGAGGGTGCACGGGGATCTCCTGGCCGCGCTGGTCGAGCAGGCCGAGGGCACGACCGTCGGCGGCACCGACAATGAGGGCGCCGACTACGGACCGCTCAACAACGCCAATCAGCTCGAGCGCGTGCGCGGCTTCCTCGAGCGCACGCCGTCACACGCGTCGGTGGCGACCGGCGGCGCCCAGGTCGGTGAGCGTGGCTACTGCTTCGCGCCGACCGTCGTCGCCGGCCTGCGCCAGGACGACGAGCTCATCCAGTCAGAGGTGTTCGGGCCCGTCATCACCGTGCAGGAGTTCAGCGACGAGGCCGAGGCGCTGCAGTGGGCGAACGGGGTGGAGTACGGGCTCGCCTCCTCGGTGTGGACGCGCGACCACGGCCGGGCCATGCGCATGGCACGCGATCTCGACTTCGGATGTGTGTGGATCAACACCCATATTCCGCTGGTGGCCGAAATGCCGCACGGTGGCTTCAAGCGCTCCGGCTACGGCAAGGATCTCTCCGCCTACGGGTTCGAGGACTACACGCGCATCAAGCACGTGATGAGCTACATCGAGGAGTAACGCATGATCATCGGAGTCCCCAGTGAGGTGAAGACCGACGAGTGGCGGGTGGCCCTCACGCCGGCCGGCGTGCGTGAGCTCACGTCGGCCGGTCACAGCGTCTACGTCGAGAAGGGTGCTGGAGAAGGCTCATCCATGCCCGACGCCGACTTCGTTCGGACAGGGGCGACCATCGTCGACACCGCCGAGGACGTCTGGGCGACGGCGGACCTTGTCTGCAAGGTGAAGGAGCCGATTGCGCAGGAGTTCCCGCTGCTCGGCGCCAGGAAGGATCAGACCCTCTTCACCTACCTGCACCTCGCTGCGTCGCGTGAGTGCACCGATGCGCTGGTGGCCGCCGGCAACGTGGCCATTGCCTACGAGACCGTGCGCAACGAGGACAACACGTTGCCGCTGCTGGCGCCCATGAGCGAGGTGGCAGGGCGCATGGCGCCGCTCATGGGGGCCCATCACCTGATGCGGCCGGGCGGGGGCCGGGGCGTCCTTGTCTCGGGTGTGCCCGGCGTGCGCTGCGCCAGGGTCGTGGTCATCGGCGCCGGTGTCGCCGGCTTCGCTGCGGCCACCATTGCGGTCGGCATGCACTCGGAGGTGTTCGTCCTCGACCGCAACCTCGACCGCTTGCGCGAGGTCGATCACCACTTCCGCGGTGAGCTCGAGACGATCGCCTCCTCGGAGCACGCCATTGAGGAGGTCTGCCTCCATGCCGACATCGTCATCGGCGCCGTGCTCGTCGTCGGGGCCCGGGCGCCGCGCCTGGTCTCCGACGCGCTGGTCGAGCAGATGCGCCACGGGTCGGTGCTGGTCGACATCGCGGTGGACCAGGGTGGCTGCTTCGAGTCGACAAGGCCCACCACGCATTCGGACCCGACCTTCGAGGTGCACGGCTCGGTTTTCTACTGCGTGGCCAACATGCCTGGCGCCGTGCCCCACACGTCGACCCACGCGATGGCCAATGCCACGCTGCCCTACGTGCTCGACATCGCCAACCAGGGCTGGCAGAAGGCCGTGCTGGCCGATCCCGCGCTGGCCGAAGGCGTGAACGTGGCCGACGGCAAGGTGGTCTACGGGCCGGTGGCCGACGCCCACGGCTTGGCGTTCACGGCGCTGGCCGGGCTGCTGGACTGATCAGCCGATGAGCGCTCGGCGCCGGACGAGAGTATATATCGATGACCCTAACTGGGATATACTGGCATAATGAGCAAGCGACTGGTCGACATAGACGACGACCTCCTGCGGGAAGCCGCGACCGTTCTTGATGCGAAGACAATGAAGGAAACCGTCAACTCTGCACTCGAGGCCGTCGTGCTCGCGGCACATCGGCGCCGTCATGCGGCCCAGCTCGCATCCATGGAAGGCCTTGATCTAGACGATCCAAAGGTGATGGCAGGCGCTTGGCGCTAAGGGCCGCATTCCTGGCCGACAAGAGTGTGTTGGCGCGGCTTACCGTGCCCCAAGTTGCCGAACGTGTCCTTCCGCTCTTGGAGGAAGGCAATATCGCAACGTGTGCAGTGATCGATTTGGAAGTGCTCTACAGCGCGAGGAGCCTGGCCGACTACGAGAGAGTTCGTGCAGACCGCCGTAGCCTTGATTCGGCGCCAATCACTCCCGAGGTGATGGAGACCGCAATCGACCTGCAGCATGCGCTCGCGACCCGCGGTCAGCATCGGATACCGATTCCGGACCTTGTGATCTCCGCTGCGGCGTGGCACGCGCATTTGATCGTGCTGCATTACGACGAGGACTTCGCCAGGCTGCACGAAGTTGGCGGTGCCCAGCATGAGTGGGTCCTTCCAAGGGGGTCGCTGTAGGAGCGCCTGCGCTTGTCCCGTCACTCGAGGGTGCCGCGGCACGCATCCGAGTCCCTGTTCTACCATGTTCCACATGGCCAAGAAGATCCCGCGCCCTGAAGCCGCAGGGTTCGACGCGCTTGTGGCCGAAGGACGCGTGGCTCCGGGTTCCGGCCGTCCACTCAATCAGGTGTTGAAGCGGTTGGACTCGGACCTCCCGCCGGATCAGGGGTCCTCGGTTTCCGAACATCTGGCCGCGTTGCGCTCCGACGAACGCTGACACGAACGGTTTGAAGACCTCCCGGCCACGTCGGCGTCACTCGACTGGGTCTTTGTGAGCCCGGCGACCTGATCGAGAAAGGCGACCACCAAGAGGCAGAGGTCAACGTCGGCCACTGAATGAGGGCCGGCGCTTGGCGCTGACGGCGCGCCGCCGGCAAAGCCTGGACTGCTCAGCCCAGCTGGCTCCCCACCACGGACACGAACGACACCATCTCCCCGGGGTAGCCGCCGAGGTTGTGCGTCAGGGCCAGCCCGCGGTCAACCGTCGCGATCTGGCGGTCCGCCGGAGCCTCGCACCGCATCTGCAGCCAGCACTCGAAGAACATACGCAGGCCCGAGGCGCCGACCGGGTGCCCGAACGACTTCAGCCCGCCGTCGGGGTTGATGGGCAGGTCGCCATCGAGGTCGAACGTGCCGGCCAGCACCTCCTTCCAGGCGGTGCCCCGCGGCGCGAAGCCGAGGTCCTCCATCAGCACGAGCTCGGTCGGCGTGAAGCAGTCGTGCACCTCCGCCATGGCGAGCTGGCGGCGGGGGTCGGTGATGCCCGCCTGCGCGTAGGCGTCGGCCGCCGCCGCCTCGCACTCGGGGAAGTGGGTGTAGTCGTAGCCCGGGTCGATCAGCCCCGAGCCGCTCCCAGCGACGAACGACAGCGCCTTTATGTAGATCGGCTTGTCCGTGTACTTCAGCGCGTCCTCCGCCCTCACGACGATGGCGGCCGCCGCGCCGTCAGCCATACCGGCGCAGTCGAAGACGCCGAGCGTGCCGGCCAACCGCGGTGAGCCGAGCGCTTGCTCCTTGGTGATCTCGCGGCGGAACTGGGCTCGTGGGTTGCGCGCGCCGTTGTGGTGGTTCTTCACCGCAATGGAGGCCAGCACATCGGCCATGGTTTCCTCGTCGACGCCGTACTTCTGCCCGTAGGCCGGCGCGACCATGGAGAACATCGCCGCCGCGGTGAGCGTGCGCGCCGTCCCGTCGCCCGGAGGGTTCATGGCGTTGAGCCCCTGATAGCCGCTGTCCTTGACCTTCTCGGCGCCGACCGCCATGGCCACGTCGTAGGCACCCGACGCCACGGCGTACACCGCGCCGCGCAGGGCCTCGGAGCCCGTCGTGCAGTAGTTCTCGACACGCGTCACCGGCTTGTTGCGCAGCTGCAGCGGCCGGGCCAGCGTGATCCCGCTCATGCCGCTCTGTGCCGTGCCGAACCAGTAGGCATCGACGTCGTCCTTCGACACACCCGCCGAAGCGAAGGCCTCGGTGCTGGCATCGACGATCAGGTCGTCGAGCCCCTTGTCCCATAGCTCGGCGAACTTCGTGCACCCCATGCCGACGATGGCGACCTTGTCGTACACACCGTGTGAACCCATCAGGCCTCTCCTCCCGTACGCGCTGCGCTCGTGCGCACCGGGCGCGCCTTCCAGAAGTAATCGTGAATGCCGTCGGCACTGAACAGCCGGCGGAAGGTCATTTCGACCCGGCTCCCCGCGGCTATCTCGTCGGGGTCGGCGTCGGTCAGCTCGACCGGGTAGCGGCCGCCCCCGTCGAAGTCCACCACCGCGAACACGATCGGCGGGCTCGGCGAGTAGGCCAGCCGATCGATCGTCGAGGTGACCACCGTGCCGGTGGCGTCGGCCATGGCGACGGGCTCCATGTCGTCGACGGCGCCACCCTCCATGGAGATCCGGGAAGGCGGCAGGTGGACGGCGCCCGAGCTCCGGTCCTTCGAGCCGACGAAGCCGAACTTCCATTCTTCGTTGCGATAGGCCGCCGTGCTCGAGACCCGTGCCGGCTCCGGCCGCCGGGGCGGCTCGGGTTGGAGTTGGCCGCGCCAGGCCAGGAACTTGGAATAGGGGAGCGCGGCGCCGTTGGCGATCTGG
>DATCEZ010000148.1:0-8823 GCA_036509775.1 Acidimicrobiales bacterium | reverse complement strand
ACACTCGATGCCGACTACGTACGTCTGGCCCGTGCCAAGGGATTGAGCCGTCGCCGGGTGCTGGTTCGCCACGTGCTGCGCAACGCACTGATCCCCGTCACGACCGTCATCGCTCTCGACTTCGCCGCCGTGCTCGGCGGCGCCATCCTCACCGAATATGTCTTCGGCTGGCAGGGGCTCGGGACGTGGTACATCACCGGTGTCACCACCCTCGACGTCAACATCATGCTGGCCTACCTTGTGGTCACGGCCACGTTCGTCATCCTCTTCAACCTGCTGGCCGACATCCTCTACGGCGTGCTCGACCCGAGGATCCGCTATGCCTGAGGAGGTCCGCGAGAACTTCGTCATTCAGACGCCGGAGCAGGTGGCCGAAGCCGAGGCCGGCATGCACACCTTGGCGTCACCCGGGGCCGGCCTCGGCCTGTCCGGCTTGGATACCTACGGGTTCAGCGGCGAGGCGAAGGGCCAGTTCCGCATTGTCGCCGGGCGCTTCGTCCACCAACGCCTCGCCATGGTCGGCCTCTGCGTCTTCGCGCTGTTGGGTCTCGGCTCCGTCCTCGCCGGGCATTTCTGGCAGTTCAACTACACGGACATCACCAACAGCCTGAACGACCCGCCCTCGTGGACGAACCCCATGGGCACGAACTCCATCGGCAACGACATGTTCGCCCAGGTCATGGCCGGGGTGCAGAAGGACATTGAGATCGCCCTCACCGTGGCCGCTATCGCGGTGCTTATCGGCGTGACCATCGGCGCCATCGCCGGCTTCTACCGGGGGTGGGTGGATTCACTCCTCATGCGCTTCGTCGACCTCGTCCTCGTGGTGCCCATTCTGGCCATCCTCATCCTTCTCTCGTCCAAGCTGGCCAAGCAGTCGAGTAACTGGTTGGGACTGGCCCTCATCATCGGCCTGCTCTCGTGGACCTACGTAGCCCGGCTCGTCCGGGCCGATTTCCTGTCACTGCGCGAACGCGATTTCGTCGAGGCATCGCGTGCATTGGGGGCGACGAACCGGCGCATCATTGTGAAGCACATGCTGCCGAACGCCATCGGACCGATCATCGTCAACGCCACGCTGACCGTTGCCCTGAGCATCATCCTCGAATCGACCCTGTCGTTCCTCGGACTCGGCGTCCAGCCGCCCAATGTGTCGCTGGGTCTGCTGGTCAGCCAGGGGCAGGACTCTGCGACCACTGAGTGGTGGCTGTTCGTCTTTCCCGTCGCCCTCCTGATCATCCTCATCCTGTCGATCTTCCTCGTCGGCGACGGTCTGCGCGAGGCGTTCGACCCCAAGAAGAGCCGGGTGAGGGCCTGATGCCTGAGCCGGCGCTGCAGATCGAAGGGCTCGAGGTCGACTTCCCGACCAAGGACGGGGTCGTCCACGCCGTGCGCGGCGTGAGCCTGTCGTTGGCGCGCGGCGAAGTGCTGGGCATCGTCGGCGAGTCGGGGTCCGGCAAGTCGGTGACGGCGCTGGCCACCATGGGCTTGCTGCCCAAGGGCGCCAAGGTGCGGGGCTCCATCCGCTTCGGCGACACCGAGATCCTCGCCCTGAAGGAGAAGCAGCTGACCAACGTGCGGGGCACGGGCATCTCCATGATCTTCCAGGACCCGATGACCGCCTTGAACCCCGTCTACAGCATCGGGTGGCAGATCGTGGAGGCGATCCAGGCCCACCAGGACATGTCGAAGGAGGCGGCGCGCGCCCGCGCCGTCGAGCTGCTGGCCAAGGTCGGCATCCCCAACCCGGCGGAGCGGATCGACAACTATCCGCACGAATTCTCCGGCGGCATGCGCCAGCGCGCCGTCATCGCCATCGCCATGGCCAACGACCCCGAGGTGATTTTGGCCGACGAGCCCACCACTGCCCTCGACGTGACGGTGCAGGCGCAGGTGTTGAACTCCCTGCGGACGGCCATGGACGAGACCGGCGCCGCGCTCCTCCTGATCACCCATGACCTCGGGGTCATCGCCGGGCTGGCCGACCGCGTCCTGGTCATGTACGCCGGACGCGCCGTCGAGATCGGAACGGCCGAGGACGTCTTCTACCGGCCCTCCATGCCGTACACGCTGGGATTGCTCGGTTCGCTGCCGCGGCTCGACGGCGACGGCTCGGCGCGGCTGCGCCAGATCCCCGGTTCGCCTCCCTCCATGCTCGGTGACCGCACGGGCTGCCCCTTCGCCCCCCGCTGTCCCCTGGCCACCGACCTCTGCCGCGAAACGGAGCCCGAGCTCATAGTCGTCCCTTCGGTCACCTCCACGACCGGCGAGCACCGGGCCGCCTGCCACTACGCGGAAGCGGTCGGCCGCGGTGACCATGGACAGGTCTTCTCCGATGGCGTCGTGGACAACGTGATCGCATGAAGGGAACCGAGACCGAGGTCGGCACGCAGGTGGGAACCGGCGGATCCGCGTCGGGCACGGTCCCTCCTCTGTTGGAGGTGACGGACCTGGTCAAGGAGTTCCCGATACGCGGCGGGACGTTCGTGCGGCGCAAGGTCGGCGCCGTCCACGCCGTCTCGGGCGTCTCCTTCTCGATCGCCCCCGCCGAGACTCTCGGGCTCGTCGGGGAGTCCGGCTGCGGGAAGTCGACGACGGGCCGAGCCGTGTTGCAGCTGACCCGGCCCACCTCGGGCTCTGTCACCTTCGACGGGGTGGAGCTGACGGAGCTCGCCGGCACGGACCTGCGCAAGATCCGCCGGGAAATTCAGGTCGTCTTTCAGGACCCCTTCGCCTCGCTCGACCCGCGGCTCCCGATCGGGCAGGCCATTGCCGAGCCCCTGCAGATCCACGGGAAGAACGACCGGTCGGCCGTGCGGGAGCGCGTGGCCGAGATGCTCAAGCTGGTCGGGCTCGAGCCCTACCACGCCAACCGCTACCCCAACGAGTTCTCCGGCGGGCAGCGCCAGCGTGTCGGCATTGCGCGGGCCCTCGTGATGCAGCCCAAGCTGCTGGTCCTCGACGAGCCCGTGTCCGCCCTCGATGTCTCCATTCAGGCCGGCGTGGTCAACCTGCTCGACGATCTGCAGAACGAGCTCGGTGTCGCCTTCCTCTTCATTGCGCATGACCTCTCAGTCGTCCGGCACATCTCGGACCGCGTTGCGGTCATGTACCTCGGGAAGATCGTCGAGATCGGCGACCGCTCGAACGTCTACGAGCGGCCGGCCCACCCCTACACCCAGGCGCTGCTGTCGGCCGTGCCCATTCCCGACCCCAAAGCCGAGCGGGCCCGGAAGCACATCGTCCTCGAAGGTGACGTGCCGAGCCCGCAGTCACCGCCCTCCGGCTGCCGCTTCCGCACCCGCTGCTGGAAGGCGCAGGACATCTGCTCCATTGAAGAGCCGGCCCTGGTCGACCGGGGTCAGGGGCACCCCGTCGCCTGTCACTTCGCCGAGGTCACCGCGGTCGTCTGACCGCACGTAGCGGCCCTGGCCGCACCACGGCAGTTCACGCACGTATGCCCAGCTCCGGCGATGGATCGCCGTCGGGCCGTAACCTCGCAAGGCCGCCTGGTGCAGGGGCGAGGGATAGCCCTTGTTTCTTTCGAAGGCGTAGGCGGGGAAGTGGTCCGCCTCCTGGCGCATCAACCGATCCCGCACGACCTTGGCCAGCACCGAGGCGGCCGCCACCGATGCGCACTTGGCGTCGCCGTCGACGATGGGCCGCACCGCGCCGTCGAAGGGATCATGGGGGTGGCGCAGGAGATCGACCGGGCCGTCGACTAGGACGGCCTGGGGTGGCTCGCTCAGTCCGGCCAGGGCACGGCGGGCGGCCACGCGGAGTGCCTCGGTCATCCCCCACTCGTCGCACTCGGCCGGCGAGGCGTGCCCGACCGACCAGGCCTGGCACCACGTCCCGACTGCCTCGAAGATCTCCTCGCGGCGTGCCTCGCTCAGCATTTTCGAATCCCGCAGCCATGCCGGCATGGACCGCAGCTGCACGCGGGGACGCACGACAGCGACGCCGACGGTCAACGGACCGGCCCAGGCGCCGCGGCCCACCTCGTCCAGGCCGGCGACGGACTCGTAGCCCTGCGACCGCAGGCGGCGCTCCTCCTTCAGATCAGGAGAACAAACGGTCATCGGGTCATACGCGCGTGCGCCTCGTACGATGGAGGCGTGAGCACGGGCGGGGAGGGAACGACGGAGGCACAGTCGCGGTCGCCGTTGGCGCCGGGGACGAAGGTCGACGTGCGCAACCGCTTCCAGGGCACATGGGTCCGCGGGTTCGAGATCGCCGAATTCACCGACGAGGGGTACCGCATCCGGCGTATGTCGGACGGAAGTGTCCTGGGCGAGCTGTTCTCACGAGACGACGTTCGCCGGGAGCGGTCGCGTCAGGGCTTCTGGTGGCACTGAGGCCTCAGCCCTTCTGGGCCCTCAGCACGCCTTCGATGTAGTCGTCGATCGGAATGGCCGAGAGCGTGAGTGTCTTGAGGGTCCCGCGCGACCCCAGGACCAGGGACACCCGGGCCATGGTGGTCTCGTCGGGGGCGTCGAGCACCGTGGCGAAGTCGTACTGTCCGAGCAGCGCCCATTGCGCCACCACGCGCACGCCCATGGCCTCCACTTCGGCGTTGACCGCCTTGAGGCGGTCGGGGTTCTCGGTGAGGGTCGCCGCACCGTCCGGCCCCACCGTGGAGAGCATGAGGAAGGTTGCCATGGCTGCACGCTACCGCAGGCGCCGCTGCGCACCACGGCCCGGCCCGGTCAGCGAAGCTCGCTCCTGACCACCTTGCCCAGCGCATTCCGGGGCAGCCCGTCGATCAGGCAGACCTCACGCGGGCACTTGAACGGCGCCAGCTCGGCCGCTGCCAGCTCGCGGAGCGAGACGAGGTCGGGGTCCCCCACCACATAGGCCACGACGGTCTCCCCCCACTCGGCCGAGGGCCGGCCCACGACGGCGACCTCGACCACGCCGGGGTGACGGGCCAGCACCGCCTCCACCTCGGCCGGGTAGACGTTGTGGCCGCCGGTGATGATCAGCTCGGTGCGCCGCCCACGGATCGACACGTACCCGTCGTCGGCCATCGACGCCAGGTCCCCGGTGGCGAACCAGTCGCCGGCCGCGAAGGCATGGCCGCCCCAGTACCCCTCGCACAACGACGGGCCACGCACGAAGAGCTCGCCGATCCCCTGCTCGTCCACACCGTCGAGTGCGGCCTCCACGCCTGGCAACGGCAGCCCCACCGAACCCGGGCGACGCTCGCCCTCCAGCGGGTTGGAGAGGGTCAACAAGGTCTCCGTCATGCCGTAGCGCTCCAGCACGACCACACCCTCGGTCGCGAATTGGTGCCACAGATCGGCCGCCAACGGGGCCGACCCCGAGACGCACAGGCGCAGGGACCCCAGCACGGCTGCCCGTCCCGTCGCAGCCAGCCGGTGGTACATGGTCGGAACGCCGAAGAACATGGTGTTGGCCGAGGCCACCCGCAGGACCGCTGCCTCGTCGAAGCGGTCGAACACCGACACGGCGGCGCCCGCCGTGAGGGTGCCGAACAATCCGGCGCAGAGGCCATGCACATGGAAGAGGGGCAAGCCGAGGACGAGACGGTCATCGGGGGTCCACCCCCATGCGGTCAGCAGCGAGGAGACCCCGGCCAGCAAGGAGCCATGCGTATGCACCGCTCCCTTCGGCTTGCCGGTGGTCCCCGACGTGTAGACGATCAACGCGTCGTCGCCCGGTCGGCGGTCAGGAAGGGCCGCCGGCCCGGCGTGCTCCCCCGCACGGGTGAGGTCTTCGATGCGCATTATCGGGAAACCGCCGAGGCGTGCCTCCGGCCGGGGCTGGTCGAAGAGCGCCAGGACCGGGCTCGCATCGCCGATGACGTGGTCGAGCTCGGCGGCGGTCGCCGACGGGCTCAATGGGACGAGGACGGCACCGCTGCGCAGCACGGCGACAACGGCCTCGACGGCGGGGAGCGTCGCCCGGGCGCACCACAGCACGCGGTCGCCGGGCGAGACCCCTCCCTCGGCCAGCGCCGTCGCCAGCGCGGCGGTGCGGGCTTCGAGGGTCGCCGAGTCCACCACCCGCGTGGTGTCCCAACCGTCGATCAGGACCGGAGCCTCCGGTCGGGACGCCCACTGCCGAACCCACATCTCCGGAAGGGTCCTCCCCTGCGCCGGAGGCCCGCCGTCGGGCCACCGTCCGGGTGGGACGAGCGCCCTCACCGCCGGCGACCGCAGGTCATAGTCTGACGGTCATGACCGCCCGCCGGATTGCCATCGTTCCGCACACGCACTGGGACCGCGAATGGTACAAGTCCTACCAGGACTTCCGCCTCGCCCTGGTCGAGTTGATCGACACCCTCCTCCCGCTGCTCGAGCGGGATGCCAGCTACCCCCACTTCATGCTGGACGGGCAGATGGCCGTGGTGGACGACTACCTCGAGGTCCGACCAGAGGCCGAGGAGCGGCTCCGGGCACTGGCGGCGGCCGGTCGCCTCAGCATGGGGCCCTGGTACATCCTGATGGACGAGTTCCTGGCCTCCGGTGAGACCATCGTGCGCAACCTGCAAATGGGCCTCGGACGCGGGGCCGCCTTCGGGGGCGTCATGGAATTGGGCTACCTGCCCGACATGTTCGGCCACATCGCCCAGATGCCCCAGATCCTCCGGCTGGCCGGCTTCCACGACGCGGTGGTCTGGCGGGGTGTCCCGTCGCAAGTGACCAAGAACGCCTTCACCTGGGAATCGCCTGACGGCTCTTCGGTCCGGGCCGAGTACCTTCCGGTCGGCTACGGCAACGGCGCGGCCCTGCCCGACGACGCCAAGGCGATGATCCGCCGCACGAGCGACAACGTCGACGAGGTGGCCGAATTCCTCATGGGTGACCTGCTGTGCATGAACGGTTCGGACCACCTCATGCCCCAGCCTTGGCTCGGGCGGGTCGTGGCGGAGGCGAACGACCTGCAGGACGAGTTCGATTTCGAGGTGACCTCGCTCCCCAGCTACCTGGCGAATGCCCCCACCGAGGGACTCACGCTGGTCGAAGGTGAGCTGCGCTCGGGAGCCCGGTCCAACATGTTGATGGGCGTCACTTCGAACCGCGTCGACGTCAAGCGCCGTGGCGCTCTTGCCGAGCGCGAGCTGGAGCGGCGTGCCGAGCCGCTGGCCGCGCTCTTCCAAGACCCGGCGGACTATCCCGACCGCCTGTTGGAGCTGGCCTGGCTCGAAATGGTGCGCAACTCTGCGCACGACTCCATCTGCGCCTGTTCGGTCGACGACGTCGTCGACGCCGTCCTCCACCGTTACGCTGAAGCGCGCGCCATCGCCGCCGGGCTGGCGGACCGGGCCGTCAAGACCTTCGCTCGCTCGCTCTCCCACGCCGGAGGGACGGTGCTGAATGCGTCCCAGCGGGCCCGGTCCGGCGTCGTCGATCTGGTCGTGCGGGCCGACGGCCCGGCCCCGGCCGATGTGCAGGTGCTGTCCGAGCGGTCCGGCATGCCCGGATCGATGGTGCTCGATGCCGACACCGTGCGCACGGTGCTCGGGATGATGCAGGGCCCTCGCATCAGCGACGACGCGTGGATCCAAGACGTGCTGATTGAGGACACCGAGGAGGGCTTCGACATCACGATCGCCGTCGGTACCGAGGAGAAGCCCGGCGTTCCCATCGCCGAGGCCAAGCAGGACGTCTACACCAGGCTGGGGGCCCGTCCTGACGCCGTGGTTCGAGTGGCGATGGACCAGCCGTCGACCCGCAAGATCCTCGCCCGCACCGCCGAGGTGCCCGGCTACGGCTGGGCCCCCTTCGAGCCGGTGCCCTTGGCCCACCCGGTGGAGGTCGAAGAGCCCGAGGGGTCGATCGTGCTCACCAACGGGCTCGTGCGCATTGACGTCGACCCGGCGACGGGCACCTTCGCGCTGGACGGCACTCCCGGCTACGGCCGGCTGGTGGACGGTGGCGACCTCGGCGACTCGTACAACTACTCCCCGCCGCGCCAGGACACGTTCGTGGACACGCCGCTGGCGGTCACGGTCCGGATCGACGAGCGCGGACCGGTCCGGGCGCGGGTGCGCATCACTGCGACGTTCGACTGGCCCGACTACGTGGACGGCACCACCCAGGAACGCGTCGGGAGTCACCACGTCGACGTCCACACCGACGTGGACGTGCTGGCCGATGACGCCACGGTGCGCGTGGTGACCAGCTTCGTGAACCCGAGCGGCGACCATCGCCTGCGCGTCCATCTGCCGCTCCCCGAGGCGGCACAGCACTCGCGCGCCGAGAGCGCCTTCACCGTCGTGACCCGAGGTCTCACTGCGGAAGGCCGGCCCGACGAATTCGGGCTCCCCACCGCGCCTGCCAACCGCTTCGTGAGCGCCGGACGGCTCACGGTCGTCCACGAAGGGGTGTGCGAGTACGAACTGATCGACATCGACGGCGACGCGGCGGACACACTGGCGCTGACGATCCTGCGCTCCACCGGCATGCTGTCCCGCCTCGGCATGGCCTACCGGCCCTTTCCGGCGGGCCCGCTCACGCCCGTGGAAGGGCTGCAGATGCGGGGCAAGCGGGTCGAGCTTCGCTACGCGCTCGCACTCGACTGTGACGACCCCTACCGGCTGGCCGACGACGTCCTCCTGCCCCTGGAGCCGGTCCAGAGCCTGGGGGGCGGGCCGCGCCCGGCCTCGGGAAGCGAAATATCTGTCCACGGCGCCGAGGTCAGTGCGCTCCATCGGGTGGCGGGCGTGCTCGAGGTCAGGGTCTTCAATCCAACCCCTGAGCCGACGTCGGTGTCTTTCCCCGGTCGCACCGGGTGGCTCGTGGACCTGCGCGGTTACCCCGAGGCGCCTTTCGAAAGCTCCTTCGAGCTACGGCC
>DATCEZ010000147.1:0-2785 GCA_036509775.1 Acidimicrobiales bacterium | reverse complement strand
CTGGCCGAGGATGTCACCATCATGGCCAAGGGGAGACGTCGGCGTTTCCGCTTGCGCTGAGAGAACCGCGGGTCTCCGGCGGCGGCCACCGACGTAGCTGATTCAGAGAGCGGGGCGACGCCAGGTTCCGGTGCTGCCGCCGGTCTTCTCCCACAGGGCGAGCTCACCGATGCTCATGGTGCGGTCGGACGACTTGCACATGTCGTAGATCGTCAACGCCGCCGTGGCGCACGCCGTCAGTGCTTCCATCTCCACGCCCGTCCGATCGACGGTTTCGACCTGGGCCTCCACCTCGACGAAGTCGTCGCCGATGGTGAAGTTCACATGGACCGCCCCGACGAGAAGGGGGTGACACATCGGGATCAGGTCCGGGGTCTTCTTCGCCGCCTGGATGCCGGCGATCCGGGCCGTGCCCAGCACGTCGCCCTTGGTGATGGCGTTGCTGGCCACTTTGGCGGTGGTTTCAGGGGCCATCATCACCCGGCAGCGGGCCAAAGCCCGACGGTGGGTCTGTTCCTTGGGGGTGACATCCACCATGCGGGCCCCCCCGAGAGGGTCGAGGTGGGTCAGGCTACGGTCGGCGGGCACCCTCGTATTCTACGTGACCAGGGATTCATCATGTGGGCCCTCGTGCCCCGAGTCGCGGCCCCGTTCGGTAGACTTGGCACTCAGAGGGCGAGAGTGCCAATCACGGAAAGGGTCGGGACGGATGCCGACGTACGAATATGCGTGCCGATCATGCGGCGAGCATCTCGAGGTGGTCCAGTCGTTTCGCGACGATCCTCTAACCACCTGCCCGGCGTGCGGAAGTCCCCTACGCAAGGTCTTCGGGTCCATCGGGGTCGTGTTCAAGGGAAGCGGCTTCTATAAGAACGACAGTCGACCGGCGGCCAAGGAGTCGTCGGCGGCGTCCAAGGAATCGAAGTCCACGGCATCGGACAGCGGCGGCACATCGGGCACGGCCAAGGACGGCGCCGCTCCCTCCAAGGAGAAGGCGTCGTCCGACAGCTCGTCGTCGGGATCCGGTTCGAGCGACAAGGATTCATCGCCCAAGAAGAGCTCCTCGTCCGAGAAGTCCGGCGCGTCGCCGGGGACATCGGGCTCCTCCTCCGCCGCCGCTTCTTGACGGCGGGCGCTGCGGGGCCGGCCCGTCGGTGAGTTACGCGCCGCTCAGGACCATGCCGTCGACGGCCAGGGTCTGACCGGCCGCCAGTCCCGGTAGCCATTCGATGTCGTTGCCGACGTGGATGATCTCCTGCAGCATGCGCTGCAGCGTCGAGGCGATGGTGCCTTCGCGCACCGGTTCGGCCAGGACCCCGCCGCGGATCATGAGGCCCTCGGCGCCCACCGAGAAGTCGCCGCTGACCGGATTCACCCCGGAGTGGACGCCCGTCACCGACTGGACGTAGAAGCCCTCACCCACCTGGGCCAGGATCTCGTCGACCCCCAGCGGACCAGGGGAGAGGAGAAGTGCGCGGCATCCGGCCGTGGGCGTGGTGGCGTAACCCCCTCGCACCGCCGAGGCCGTCGACGCCGTCCCCGCCCGGCGGGCAGAGGTGGTGTCGAAGACGAAGTGGCGCAGGATTCCGGCATCGACGAGGACGTTGCGCCGGCAGGCGAGACCCTCGGCGTCGTGGGTCGAGGCGCCGAAAGCGCGGGCGTCGGTGGGGTCATCGACGATGGTGACCAGCGGACAGGCCACTTCTTCGTCGACCCGACCGGCAAAGATCGAACGACCTTTGGTTACTGCCTCACCCGACAGCGCCGAGGAGATGACCGACAGCAGGGTCGAGGTGACCCGGGAGTCGAGCACCACCACACAGCGGCCCGACTTCACCTTGCTGGCCCCGATCATGCGGGTGGCGCGCTTGATGGCGTCGGCGGCGGCATGGTCGGCATCGATGTCGCCGGGTCCGCGTCCGGCGCTGAATCCCACACCGGTCTGGCTGTCGGTGCCCTCGCCGGCGATGGCGGAGACCGACAGACTGCAGATCGTGCGTCGGGCCGTGGCCGTGATGCCCGTCGAGGTGGCGATGGCGGCTTCGGCCGCCATGTCGCCGTAGTCGGCAGCGTCCACCTGGCGCACGCGCGGATCCCCGCCGCGCACCCGGCGCTCGAGCTCGAGCGCCATGTCGACCTTGGCGCTCGTGGGAAGGGAGCTGAGGGCATCGTCCCAGAGGTCGAGCGATGCCGGCGCCACGTCGTCGGGACGGGCCAGACCCAGGAATTCGTCGGGCGTGGCGAAGGTGGCGTTGTCGCGCGCCTCGGCCAGGGTCTCGGCGATGGCCCCCTCGTCCAGGGTGCCGGCATAGGCGAATCCCTGGCGTTGATCGGAGACCACCCTGATGCCGACGCCGGCCGACGACGCCGAGGAGAGCTGCTCGATCTCACCGCCGTAGGCACGGACGTCGGTCTCCACACCGCGCGAGGCGTAGACCTCGAGCTCCTCGCCCGGACGGGCCTGCTCGGCGATGCGGGTGACGATGGTCAGGAGTTGGTCGACCGAAGCCGCCCCGTTGGGGCTGTCACTCACCGGCCGTTCCTCCGATGGTCACGCCCGTAATCCGCAGTGTCGGTTGGCCCGTACCCACCGGCACGCTCTGTCCGTCCTTGCCACAGGTGCCCGGCGAGGTGGCGAAGTCGTTGGCCACGGCGTCGATGCGACGGAGGGTCTCGGGGCCGTTGCCGATCAGGTTGGCGTCGCGCAGCGGTTCGGTGAGCCGGCCGTTCTCGATGAGGTAGGCCTCGACGGTGCCGAAGACGAAGTCGCCGGTGGTGGTGTTGA
>DATCEZ010000146.1:0-3877 GCA_036509775.1 Acidimicrobiales bacterium | reverse complement strand
TGCCGACGGCGCCGTCGGGCAGGTTCGAGCCGCCCGCCGAGCCGTCGAAGCTGGCGTCGCCGTAGTTGAAGATGCCGCCGTCGGCGACGACCAGCCAGTAGCCCTTGCCGTCGTGAGTGGAGGCCATGCCGACGATGGGCTCGTTGAGCCTGATGCTGCCGGTGCTCCCGTAGAAGCCGGCATCGCCGTAGGAGAAGATGCCGCCGTCGGCCGCGACCAGCCAGTACCCCTTGCCGTCGGGCGTCGCCGCCATGCCGACAATCGGCTGATTCAGCCGCGTGCCGCCCATGGAGCCATAGAAGGGGGCGTCGCCGTAGGCGAACACACCACCATCGAGCGCGCCCAACCAGTAGCCCTTGGCATCGGATGTGAGGGCCATGGCCACAATCGGACCCTCCAGGGGCAGGCTGCCGGCGGAGCCCTCGAAGGTGGCGTCGCCGTAGGCGAAGACCCCACCGTCCGCACTCGCCAGGACGTACCCGTTGCCGTCGGCCGTCGCGGCACCGGCGAAGACAGGCGAGTTCAGCGGTTGGGGCATCGCCGGGTCGGTCAGGCTCACGGCGCCGAAACCGATCATGCCTCCGTCGTTGTAGGTGTGCGCCGTCTCGGCCGCTCCAGCCGGGGCCGCAGTGCCGGCGCTGACGGCCAGACCGGCCACCAGCGCGCCGGGAACGAGGACCGTGGCGAAGGCCATGGTCACGACCGATGCCACGAGCGAGGCCAGGCGGGGGTGCCGCCGGCCCGACGTGTTGGCACCCATGGTGCCTCCGCCTTTGCGCACGACAGCGATTCTGCCCTGTTGCAGGGGGACCGGTACGCCGGAGCGGTTACGAAGGCGTTACGAAGTAACCGCTCAACGCCGGTGTCGGCCCGGCTCGGCCGCCCCGGCGACCTTGGGCACGCTCCGGCGGCCCGTTTGGGCGGTCCGGGCGGACCCACGGCAGAATGGACCCATGAGCACGGACGGCACGTACGCAGAGCACCCCGACACCTTCGACGCCCGGGCAGACCTGACGGTCGGCGACCGCACGTACGAGATCTTCAACATCACCGCGCCGGCACTCAGCGAACGCTATGACATTGCCCGGCTGCCGTACTCCATAAAGGTGCTGTTGGAGAACCTCCTGCGCCACGAGGACGGCCCGCATGTCACCGCCGACGACATCATCGCCGTGGCCAACTGGGGTGCCAACCCGGAGGGGCACGGCCAGGGGGCGGGCGACAGTGCGCACGAAATCGCCTTCACGCCCGAGCGCGTCCTCATGCAGGACTTCACCGGCGTGCCCGCGGTGGTGGACCTCGCCGCCATGCGCGATGCGCTGGCCCGCCTCGGCGGGAACGCCTCACAGGTGAATCCTCTGGTCCCGGTCGAGCTCGTCATCGACCACTCCGTCATCATCGAAGAGTCGGGCGACGCGTCTGCCTACGACACCAACGTGTCCATTGAGTACGGGCGCAACATGGAGCGTTACCAACTGCTGCGGTGGGCCCAGGGTGCCTTCCGCGACTTCCGCGCCGTGCCGCCTGGCATGGGCATCTGCCACCAGGTCAACCTCGAGTACCTGTCGCGCCTCGTCTTCGCGACCGAGGACGGGCGCGCCTTCTGCGACTCCCTCGTCGGCACGGACTCGCACACCGTCATGGTCAACGGGCTCGGGGTGCTCGGGTGGGGCGTCGGCGGCATTGAGGCCGAGGCGGCCATGCTGGGCCAGCCGCTCTCCATGTTGCTGCCGCCGGTGGTGGGCCTGCGCATTTCGGGGGAGACCAAGCCCGGCATCACCGCGACCGACGTCGTGCTGACGGTGACCGAGCTCCTCCGCAACCACGGCGTGGTGGGCGCGTTCGTCGAGTGCTACGGGCCCGGTGTGGGCGCCCTCCCGCTCGAGACGCGGGCGACCATCGGCAACATGAGCCCCGAGTACGGCGCCACCTGCACCATGTTCCCCATCGACCAGGTCACCATCGACTACCTGCGCTTCACCGGGCGCGACGACGAACACCTGGAGCTGGTGGAGGCCTACGCCAAGGCCCAGGGCCTCTGGCACGATCCCGACGCTCCCGAGCCGGTCTACTCCGAGCACGTCACCCTCGAATTGGGGGACGTGGAGCCCTCACTCGCCGGCCCGGCCCGGCCCCAGGACCGGGTGGCGCTGTCGGTCGCCGGCGATGCCTACCGGGTCGCCCTCGACCGCACTCCGCGCACGGCCGCCACCGAGCCGGCGGCGGCGCCCCACCATCAGATGACGGACGGCGACGTCGTCATAGCGGCCATCACGAGCTGCACCAACACCTCGAACCCGCAGGTGATGGTCGCCGCCGGTCTGGTGGCCAAGAACGCCGTCGCGCGCGGACTGCGATCCAAGCCCTGGGTCAAGACGTCGCTGGCACCGGGCTCGCGCGTCGTGACCGACTACCTCGAGCGGGCAGGCCTGACCGAGCCGCTGCAGGAGCTCGGCTTCTATCTCGTCGGCTACGGCTGCACCACCTGCATCGGCAACTCGGGCCCGCTGCTCGACGGTGTCACCGACGCGGTCAAGGAAGCGGACCTCTCGGTCGTCTCGGTGCTGTCGGGCAACCGGAACTTCGAGGGACGCATCCACCCTGACGTGCGCTTGAACTACTTGGCGTCGCCACCGTTGGTGGTCGCATACGCACTGGCGGGGACGATGGACATCGACCTCACCACCACCTCCCTCGGCGACGATGCCGACGGCAACCCCGTCCTTCTCTCCGATCTGTGGCCTTCCATGGACGAGGTCAGCGAGACGATCCGGGCCTCCCTCACCTCCGACATGTTCCGCACCCGCTACAGCGCAGTCTTCGACGGCGACGAGTATTGGCAGCAGGTCTCGACGGCGGGAGGCGAGACCTACTCGTGGCAGGACGACTCCACCTACGTGCAGAACCCCCCGTACTTCGAGGGGATGACGATGACACCGTCCGCGGTGACCGACATCGCAGGCGCCCGGGTGCTGGCATTGCTGGGCGACAGCGTCACCACCGACCACATCTCCCCCGCCGGCTCCATCGGCCCGACCACGCCGGCCGGCCGCTACCTGACCGACCACGGTGTGGAGCGCCATGACTTCAACTCGTACGGGGCGCGCCGGGGCAACCACGAGGTGATGATGCGCGGCACGTTCGCCAATGTGCGGCTGCGCAACCTGCTGGCGCCCGGCACCGAGGGTGGCGTGACGCTGCACCTGCCCGACGGTACCGAGACCTCCATCTTCGAGGCGGCGATGCAGTACGCCGATGAGGGCGTCCCCCTCGTCGTGCTGGCGGGCCGCGAATACGGGACCGGGAGCAGCCGCGACTGGGCGGCCAAGGGCACGGCCCTCCTCGGCGTGCGCGCCGTCATCGCCCAGAGCTTCGAGCGCATCCACCGCTCCAACCTCATCGGCATGGGCGTCGTCCCGCTGCAGTTCTACAAGGGCGACTCGGCGCAGAGCCTGGGGTTGACCGGCCACGAGCGCTTCGCCATCAGCGGCCTCGAGGTCGTGAACAACGGCGAACTGCCGAAGGAGCTGACGGTGACGGCGACGGCCGACGACGACTCGGTCACCGAGTGTCGGGTGATCGTGCGCATCGACACGCCGATGGAGGCGGAGTACTACCGCCACGGCGGCATTCTGCAGTATGTGCTGCGCCAGATGGCGGGGTAGCCGCCGGCGTGGCCGGCTTGGAACGGTGCCGCCCGGTGCCGCCCCGCCGAAAACTATAAGCTAGGTCGTTTAGCTTGCGATTAAACCCCCACCACTCGCTCAAGCAGCCTTCTTGACCGCTGGATAGCGCTTTCTGGGCGGTTTTCGTGTCCCTTTGGGTCGTCCCGGTCCCGGCGTCGTCGATTTCGGTGGACTGGCTGGTGTGCCGATCG
>DATCEZ010000145.1:0-18259 GCA_036509775.1 Acidimicrobiales bacterium | reverse complement strand
CGATCGGCACACCAGCCAGTCCACCGAAATCGACGACGCCGGGACCGGGACGACCCAAAGGGACACGAAAACCGCCCAGAAAGCGCTATCCAGCGGTCAAGAAGGCTGCTTGAGCGAGTGGTGGGGGTTTAATCGCAAGCTTAGTCCTTCTCCTCAATGGTGACGCTCTCGATCACGACCGGCTCGGTCGGCGACCCGGAGCGGCTGCCCAGGTTGTTGATCGTCTCCACGACATCAAGGCCGGTCACGACCTCGCCGAAGTGCGAGTACAGAGGCGGCAACCGCACGCCGTCGGGACCGCTGATCACGAAGAACTGGCTGCCGTTCGTGTTGGGTCCCGCGTTGGCCATGGCCAGTGAGCCGACCTTGTAACTGCCTTCCTTCGACAACTCGTCGGCGAAGCGGTAACCGGGGCCACCCGAACCAGAGCCCATGGGGTCACCGCCTTGGAGGACGAAGCCCGGGATGATGCGATGGAACACGATGCCGTCGTAGTAGTGGTAGCGCGCCAGGAAGACGAAGCTGTTCACGGTCTTGGGCGCGGCCAGTGGGTCGAGTGCGATGACCATCGTGCCGTGGGAGGTCACCATGGTCGCCACGTAGCGCTTGTTGGGATCGATGAGCATCGGCGGCTCTTCGTCGAACTTGCGTTGCTGCGGGCTCGAGCCGTCGGCTTCGGGAGGGGTGGGTGTGGCCATGGTGGCAGTCCTAGCTCTCGTTGATGGTGAGGGTGATGATGCGCTGGGTCACATCGGGCGGGATCCCGCTGGCCGAGCCCTGCTTGTCGATCGTGCTCACGACATTCAAGCCGGACGTCACCTGGCCGAAGAGTGAGTAGGTGTTGGGCAGGGCCTCGCCCTGCGTCCCCGAGACGATGAAGAACTGGCTTCCGCCTGTGTTGGGCGATCCCGTGTTGGCCATCACCAGCGATCCCAGCGGGTACTGCTGCGCCGGGTTGGCCGCCTTGGGCGGGAGCTCATCGGGGATGGTGTAGCCGGGCTCGGTGCCGGCGTTCGTCTGCGTCGGGTTACCGGTCTGCAGCACGAAGCCCGGGATGACTCGGAAGAAGCTCCCACAGTTGAAGTAGCCCTTGTTGGCCAGGAACACGAAGTTGTTGACGGTCTTCGGGGCGGCCGTGACGTCGAGCGAAGCCACGAACGTCCCTGTGGTGGTCTTGAAGGTGGCCGTGTACGTCTTGGTCGTGTCGATAGTCATGGGCGGCGCTGCGGTGTACTTCTGACTGGCCGCGGCAGTCGGAGTCTTGGGTGAGGCGGGGCAGCCCGCCTTCACCGCCGCCTCGTTGGCCTGGGCCTGGAGCTGGGCGTTGGAGCCCTTCGCGGCGGCCACGGTCGTGGTCGTGCTGTTGACCTTGGACTGCGAGGCCACGTTGTTGTTGTCGTTGCCGGAGACCAGGAACACGATCCCGACGATCACTGCGGCGATGACCACCACGATGATGCCGTTACGGATCTGCTTGCGGCGCTTCTGGCTCTGAGCTTCGGCGGCCAGCCGAGCTTCCCTGGCCGCGCGCTGACGGGCTCTCTTGTCGCTGGGCACGGCCCGAGACCCTACCCAATCCCCAGGGAGGCTTCGGATCGCCCACCGGGATCAGGCCCTTCAGGCTGCTCTGCGGGGCTTCCTGGCTGGACCGGGAGGCGGTCGGGGGCGAACCGGCCGGTGCGCAGTCTGTAGCCTCGTCCGGATGCCACTGGTCGTCCAGAAATTCGGGGGAACCTCGGTCGGCGACGCCGATCGGATCCGTGCCGTGGCCGACCACATCGCCCGGACCCGCCGGCAGGGCACAGACGTGGTGGCCGTGGTCAGCGCCATGGGCAAGACGACCGACAACCTGATCCACCTGGCCAACTCCGTGAGCGCCACCCAGCCGCCCCGGGAATACGACATGCTCGTCAGCACCGGAGAGCGCATCTCCATGTCGCTGCTGGTCATGGCCCTGGCCGACCTCGGCGTGGACGCCGCGTCGTTCACCGGGAGCCAGGTCGGCATCATCACCGACGACGACCACACCCGGGCCAAGATCCGGGAGGTCAAGGGCGACCGCCTTCGGGACGCGCTGGCCGCCGGGAAGGTGCCAGTTGTGGCGGGCTTCCAGGGGGTCTCTGAAGCTCGCGAGATCACCACACTGGGACGAGGCGGATCCGACGCCACCGCAGTCGCACTCGCTGCCGTCCTCGATGCCGACGCCTGCGAGATCTACACCGACGTCACCGGGGTGTTCACGGCGGACCCAAGGATCGTGCCCGAGGCGCATCGGATCAACCGGATCTCCTTCGAGGAGATGCTCGAGATGGCGGCCACCGGCGGGCGGGTACTGATGCTGCGCGCTGTCGAGTTCGCCCGGAACCACAATGTCCCACTGCATGTGAGGAGCAGCTTCACCTGGGAGCCTGGCACCTGGGTGGTCGAGGAGGATGCAGACATGGAAGAAGCCGTCGTCACCGCAGTGACCCACGACACCTCGGAAGCCAAGGTCACGGTCAGCGGGGTCCCGGACCGCCCCGGCGTCGCCGCCCGGCTCTTCCGCGCCCTGGCCGACAAGTCGATCAACGTGGACATGATCGTGCAGAACTCGTCCGCCCACGGGACGACCGACATCTCCTTCACCGTTCCGACCGCCGACCTGCCCGTCGCCGTGGAGACTTCGCAGACCCTCGCCGACGAGCTGGGCGCGTCCGGTGTGACGGCCGCCGCCGACGTGGCCCGGGTCTCGCTGATCGGGGTCGGCATGAAGTCACACCCCGGCATCGCCGCCACCATGTTCGAAACACTGGCCAACGAGGAGATCAACATCGACATGATCTCGACCTCGACCATCCGGACGTCGTGCATCGTGGCCGAGGACGACGTCGAGCGGGCCGTCCGCAGCCTGCATGCGGCCTTCGCGCTGGGCTGATGGCAACCAAGTCCAAGGCTGGTCGGACGCTGTGGCTGCTGCGTCATGCCAAGACGGTGACCGACCCGCCCCCGGGTGGCGCCGACTTTGACCGCGTGCTGGCTCCTCGGGGTCGCCGCGATGCCACCGCCCTCGGACGCCTGTTCGCCGGTGCGGGCGAAGGGCTGGGAACCGCGCTCCACGCAGCCCCGCGGCCGAAGGTCGCGTTGGTCTCCTCGGCCGCCCGCACGGCGGCCACCGCCGAGCTGGTCCTGGCCGAGGTGGCGGATCCCCCTGAATACCGGCTCGAAAAGGGTCTCTACGAAGCCGACCCCGAGGAGGTCCTCGCCTTCCTGCGGGACCTACCCGACGACATCGACGCCGCCATAGTGGTCGGCCACAACCCGACGGCGCACGCCCTCTCCCAGGGACTGCTGTCATCGCGCGACAAGAAGGGCCTCTCCAGCGCGGTACGCAACGGCTTTCCCACGTGTGCGCTCGGCGTCTACGCCTTCAACGTCGACCGCTGGGCAAACGTGGCGGCGCGCAGCGCCAAGCTGGTGGCCATCATGGCCCCGCCCTATTAGGCCCGACGCGTTTCCGCGCGCCACGAGATTCGACTCGCCTGCCGCAGTCTCGCCGCCTGCAGTCGGCCGCAGTCGGCCGCAGTCGGCCGCAGTCGGCCGCAGTCGGCCGCAGTCGGCCGTGAGCCTGCTTTGGTCAGCCCAGCAAGCGCAGGATGGCAGCATCGCCCTGGCCACCGCCGCCACACAGGGCCACGGCCGCTGTGGAAGCACCGCGACGGCGCAGCTCGAGCAGCGCAGTGAGCGCGACCCGGGTGCCTGACATCCCCACGGGGTGACCCAGTGCAATGGCGCCGCCGTTGACGTTGACCTTGTCCTCGTCGATGCCGAGGTCGTCCATCGAAGCGAGGCCGACAGCAGCGAAGGCCTCGTTGATCTCGAAGAGGTCGATGCTCTTGACGTCGACGCCGGCCTTCCCGGCCGCCTTGATGATCGCCCGCGATGGTTGGGTCAGCAGAGAGTTGTCAGGTCCGGCCACCATGCCGTAGCCAACGAGCTGGCCGAGCGGCGTGATCCCGAGCTCCTTGGCCTTGGCTGCCGACATCACGACGACCGCCGCGCCACCGTCGGAGATCTGCGACGCGTTCCCCGCCGTGATGGTGCCGTCCTTGGTGAAGGCCGGCCGCAGCGCGCCCAGCGATTCGGCCGTCGTGCCGGGCCGCACACCCTCGTCGGTGTCCACCAGGAGCGGGTCACCCTTCCGCTGGGGCACCTGCACCGGGACGATCTCCTCGGCCAGCCGGCCTTCCTTCGCTGCGGCAGCGGCCTTCTCGTGACTCGCCGCCGAGAATGCATCCTGCCGCTCGCGCGAGATCCCGACCTTGGCATTGTGCTGCTCGGTCGAGAGGCCCATGGCGATGTGGTCGAAGGAGTCGGTGAGCCCGTCGTACATCATGGAGTCAACCAGCGTGGCGTCCCCGATGCGGAATCCGGCCCGAGCACCCGGCAACAGGTGGGGCGCCTGCGTCATCGACTCCATGCCGCCGGCGACCACAATCTCGGCATCGCCGGCCCGGATCATCTGGTCGGCCAGGTAGATGGTGTTGAGCCCCGAGAGGCAGACCTTGTTGATGGTGTTGGCCGGAACCGTCATCGGGATCCCGCCCTTCACCGCAGCCTGGCGCGCCGTGATCTGCCCCTGCCCGGCCAGAATGACGTGGCCCATGAGCACGTAGTCAACCTGGTCGGGGGACACGCCGGCCCGGGACAGGGCCTCGGCGATGGCGAAACCGCCCAGGTCCATAGCCGTGAAGCCGGCCAAACCACCCGAGAGCTTTCCGATGGGCGTACGAGCCCCTGCGACAATGACGGCCTCGGCCATTCCTGCACCTCCGGTTCCCGCCGGTCTGGTTACCAGTCGGAAACCACATCATATTGGGCCACTATCGTCAGGTCACATGAGCGACATCCTGACTGCTGTCCTGGCCGGCGCCCCTGGCGATGAGCTGGCCGCTCTCCCCATGCCCGACTCCTACCGGGCCGCCCTGGTCAAGCGGAGTGAAACCGGCATGTTCGACGGCATGGAATCCTCCGACAAGGACCCCCGCCGTTCCCTCCACGTGGAGGAGGTGCCGCTGCCCGAGCTGGCCGCCGACGAGGCCTACGTCGCGGTCCTGGCGTCCTCCATCAACTTCAACACGGTATGGACGTCCATCTTCGAGCCGCTGCCCACCTTCGGCTTCCTCGACCGCCTGGCCAAGGAGGGACCGTGGGCCGCCCGCCACGCCCTCGACTACCACGTCGTCGGGTCCGACGCCGCCGGCGTCGTGCTGCGCACGGGCGACCTGGTGCGCAACTGGAAGCCCGGCGACAAGGTCACCGTGCACTGCAACTACGTCGACGACCAGGACCCGTCGGCCCACGACGACTCCATGCTGGCGGCCAACCAGCGCATCTGGGGCTTCGAGTCCAACTTCGGTGGATTGGCCGACATCACCGTCGTGAAGGCCAACCAGCTGATGCCGAAAGCGACGCATCTGAGCTGGGAGGAGGCGGCGATCAACGCGCTCTGCAACTCCACCGCCTACCGCATGTTGGTCTCGCCCAACGGCGCGCGCATGACCCAGGACGACAAGGTGCTCGTGTGGGGAGCGAGCGGTGGCCTCGGCAGCTACGCGGTGCAGCATGTCCTCAACGGTGGTGGCACGCCCATCGGCGTCGTGTCCTCCCCCGAGAAGGTGAAGCTCCTCAATGATCTCGGGGTGGAGGCGGTCATCGACCGCAGGGCGGCCAACTACAAGTTCTGGTCCGACGAGCACACGCAGGACGAGTCGGAGTGGCGCCGCTTCGGCAAGGACATCCGAGGGCTGGTGGGCGGCGAGCCAGAGATCGTCTTCGAGCACCCGGGACGTCAGACGATGGGCGCCTCGGTGTTCGCCTGCAAGCGTGCTGGGACCATCGTGACCTGCGCCGCCACTTCGGGCTACATGATCGAGTACGACAATCGCCACCTCTGGATGAAGCTCAAGACCATCAAGGGCTCGCACTTCGCCAACTACCGCGAGGCCTGGGACGCCAACCAGCTCATCTGCGAGGGCAAAGTGCTCCCGCCGCTCTCCGCCGTCTACCCGCTCGCAGAGGTTGGCGAGGCGGCGTACCAGGTCCACCACAACCTGCACGAGGGCAAGATCGGCGTCTTGTGCCTCGCACCCGAAGAGGGCCTCGGCATCGACGATCCCGCCCTGCGCGCCAAGGTCGGCGAGGACCGCATCACGCTGTTCCGGCGGCACGGCGCATGAGCGATTCCCTGCTGACCGAAATCGACCATGTCGCCATCGCTGTGAACGATCTCGAGGCCGCCATCGCCTGGTACGCCGAGGTCTTCGGCGCCACGGTGGACCACCGAGAGCGCGTCGAATCCGACGGCGTCGAAGAGGCGCTGCTCAAGGTGGCCGACTCCTACGTCCAGCTGCTCACCCCGATCAACGACACCTCTCCTGTCGCCAAGTACCTGGCCAACAAGGGCGAGGGGTTGCACCACATCGGCTACCGGGTGGACGACTGTGGTGTGGCGCTGCAGGCGATCAAGGACGCCGGCGGACGCGTCATCGATGAGGCGCCGCGGCCTGGTTCGCGGGGCACCACCGTGGCCTTCGTGCATCCGAAGACCTCGTTCGGGACGTTGATCGAGCTGGTCCAGGAGTAGAGATCACCTTCGGGAGCGCCAGGACGATCAGTGGGTTCACTCTTCTGATCGCGTGTGCTGCCCTCGTTGGGAGCGTGGGACTGGGCGCTGCGAGGTCGGCCGCCGGCGCGGCCACCGGCTCGGTCGTGGCGGCCCCCAAGCCCGGCATCGCCGGCTGGACCGAGGTCGGGAGCTACGACCAGAACACGCTTGGCGCCGGCGAGGGTGTCGCGACCGTCTCCAATCCGGGGCATGGCTCCGACGAGCTCTACAGAGGGATCCAGTCGGTACCGGCCAACCTGAACGCGCAGGGTTGGTCCCACATCGGGGATCCGGATTCGGCCCACGGCTACATTTTCGATGCCTACCAAGGTCCGAGCTCCGGAAACTCGAAGATGTTTCTTGTCACCACGCCGGCCGGCAAGAGCTTTGAGTACACCCACACGCTCGTCCACGGCGAGCTGTACAACAACTCCTTCGCCACCGTGTCGCCTGACTCCCAATGGATGGTCGCGGGTGAATGGCGGACGATGAGCCATCTGCAGATCTATCCAACCCCTCTGCTCAACCACAAGACCTCCCCCGACGGCGGCTCACTTCGGTTGGCCGGGTACATCAAGCTCGACCACAAGGTGAACGACATTCAAGGTTGTGACTTCGTGACACCACGCAGACTGGTCTGCGCCTCCGACGACGACTCAGAAACCTTGTTCCCGAACCAGAAGCCGCTCTTGGAGGTCACCCTGCCCGGGCCTCTGCGCGGCGCCAACGTGAAAGCGCACGTGGTCGATCTGGGATCGATCCCGCAAAAGAGCACCTGCTCGGGCACCTTCGAAGCCGAGGGAGTTGACTTCGACACCTCCACCGGCACGTTGCGGGTGGAGGTCATTCAGCCAGGCTCATGCATCCTCATGACGACGGTCTACGAGTACGAACTGGCCGACACACGCCGATGAGGCGAGACGTTCGTTACCTGAGCAGGCCCTCCAGTAGCTCCAAGACCAGCGAAACCCGCTCGGGCAGCGAGCCTGCCTCGGGACCGAGCACCAGCTCTGGAGCCAGAGGCACCTCGTAGGCCGAGTCGATCCCGGTGAAGCCCGGCAGCTGCCCGGCCCGGGCCCGCGCGTAGAGGCCCTTGGGGTCGCGTCGCTCGCACTCCTCAATGGAGGTGTCGACGAAGATCTCGGCGAAGGGAAGCTCCGCCTGCTCATGCAGCGTGCGGATCAATTGGCGGTCCTCGGCGAAGGGGCAGATCAGCGCAATGAGCGCCAGCGATCCCGCCTCGGCGAACATCGCCGCCGCCTCGCCGGCCCGGCGCACGTTCTCCGTGCGGTCGCGGTCGGCGAAGCCGAGGTCGGCATTCAGCCCATGGCGCAGGTTGTCCCCGTCGAGCAGGAAGGCCGGCCGCCCGGAGCGCACGAAGGCCTCCTCCACACCGGCGGCCAGCGTCGATTTGCCCGACGCGGACAGCCCGGTGATCAGGAGCGTCCCGCCCGTCGTCCCCAGTGCGGCGAAGCGCTCCAGACGCGACAGCCGGCCGGCCTCGTGGCGCACCACGTTCGGGCTGGCGTGCGCGGCGGCGGCGATGACCCGGATGACGCCGGCGCCCGCCGTCGCGTTGGTGACCGGGTCGATGATGATGAAGCTGCCGGTGGAGCGGTTCGTCGTGTAGTCGTCGACCAGGAGCGGCTCGGTGCAGCGGAAGGTCAGGCGACCGACCTCGTTCAGCTGCAGAGCCGTCGCCTCCTCGTCACGGTGCAGGCCGTTGACGTCGAGGCGGTAGTGCAGGGACTCGGCCGTCGCCCGCACCGTGCGCGTGCTGTGCTTCAGGAGATAGGTGCGGCCTTCGGCCAGCGAGGAGCGCTCGTCCATCCAGCACACCGTGGCCTCAATGTCGTGCGAAAGGGTGGGGCGGTTGTTGGGTCGGCACAGGATGTCCCCCCGGGAAACCGCAATGTCGTCCTCCAGCGTGATGACGACCGCCATGGGTGGGAACGCCTCGGCCACCTCGCCGTCCGCCGTGGCGATGGAGGCGATGCGCGAGGTCGTCCCGGAAGGCATCACCAGCACGTCGTCGCCGGGGCGCAGCACGCCCGACGCCACCGTCCCCGCGTAGCCGCGGAAGTCGGGATTCTCCGGTGTCTGGCTCCGGATGACGTACTGCACGGGGAAGCGCGGGTCGATGAAGTTCTCGTCGCTGCCGATGTAGACCGACTCCAGGTGGTTCAAGAGCGGCGAACCGTCGTACCACCACATGTGCTCGGACCGCTGCACCACGTTGTCGCCCCGCAGCGCCGAAATGGGAATGAACGTGATGTCGTGCACGTTCAAGCGGGCGGCGAACTCCATGAAGCCGGACTTGATCCGCTCGTAGCGCTCCTGGTCCCAGTCGATCAGGTCCATCTTGTTGACGCACACGACCATGTGCGGCACGCCCAGCATGGAAGAGAGGAAGGCGTGCCGGCGTGTCTGTTCGATCACGCCCTTCCTGGCGTCGATCAGGATCAGGGCCACGTGGGCATTGGAGGCCCCCGTCACCATGTTCCGCGTGTACTCGGTGTGCCCGGGGGTGTCGGCGATGATGAACTTGCGCTTGGGCGTTGCGAAATAGCGGTACGCCACGTCGATTGTGATGCCCTGCTCACGCTCTGCCCGCAGGCCATCGGTCAAGAGGGCCAGATCCGTCTCGGTGCCGCCCCGCTGTTCGCTGGTCAGGCGGATCGCCTCCAGCTGATCCTCGAAGATCCCCTTGGCGTCGTACAGGAGGCGACCGATGAGCGTCGACTTGCCGTCGTCGACCGAGCCGGCCGTCGCCAGGCGCAGGAGCTCAGCCACTAGAAGTACCCCTCCCGCTTGCGATCCTCCATGCCGGCCTCGGAAATGCGGTCGTCGGCCCGGGTGGCCCCACGCTCGGTCATCCGTGTGCTCGCCACCTCGGCGAGGACAAGGTCGATCGTCTCGGCCATCGACTCCACGCACCCGGTGCAGTCCGCGTCCCCCACCGTCCGGAACCGCACCATGGTCTCGAACACGGGATCGCCCTCGGCCGGCGCCAGGTGCTCGGTGAGCGCCATGAGCATGCCGTCGCGCTGGAACACCTCCCGACGGTGGGCGAAGTAGATGGACGGGACGTCGATCCCTTCGTCCCGGATGTAGTTCCACACATCGAGCTCGGTCCAGTTCGAGAGCGGGAACACCCGGATGTGCTCGCCTTTGTTGTGCCGGGCGTTGTAGAGGTTCCACAGCTCGGGGCGTTGGTTCTTAGGGTCCCACTGGCCGAACTCGTCGCGGAAGCTGAAGATGCGCTCCTTGGCCCGCGCCTTCTCCTCGTCCCGCCGGGCCCCGCCGAAGACGGCGTCGTGACGCCCCTCAGAAATGGCCCGCAGCAGGGTCGGCGTCTGCAGCCGGTTGCGCGTGGCGCCCGGCGAGGTGTCCTCCACCGTCCGGCCGGCGTCGATGTCGTCCTGGACCTTCGCCACCTCGAGCCGGACGCCGGCGTCGACCGTGTGGCGGTCCCGGAACTCGAGGACCTCGGCGAAGTTGCGCCCCGTGTCCACGTGGAGCACGGGGAAGGGCACCGGCGCCGGCCAGAAGGCCTTCTTGGCCAGGTGCAGCATGACGATGGAGTCCTTGCCGCCCGAGAACAGCAGCACGGGACGCTCGAACTCGGCCGCCACCTCCCGGAAGACGTGGATGGACTGGGCCTCGAGGGCCCGGATGTCGGACAGCCGGTAGTGGCCCGTCCCGGCCGGCGCAGGCGCAGGCGAAGCGGCGACGCCACCGCCATCAGCCGAACCAGTCACCACGCGCGGCGTCGCCATCGCAGCCTCCCCTTTGGTCTTCCTCCGCGAACGGAGAGGAGTTTAGGCTCCGGCCTCGGCGGCGCCCGTCTCCGGGGCCTCCGACGACTCAGGCACCAGGCCGCCGGCACCAGCGCCGGCAACAGCAGCGGCATCGCTGACGACGATCGGATTCCCGAAGGCATCCTCGGCCGTCGGCGCCGCACCGAGCCAGCTGGCGTCGATCGACGAGTCGAAGGGGTCTTCGCTGACCCCTTCGCCCATGTCACGCAGCCAATTGGCCAGGTCCTCGGTGTCCGACTCGCCCGAGCCCATGGCCCAGAAGGGCATGGCCTCGGCGTCGGGCATCTCGAGCCGGATGTTCCGGTAGTGCTCCATGCCCGACCCGGCGGGGATCAGCTTGCCGATGATGATGTTCTCCTTGAGCCCGAACAGCTGGTCGCTGCGGCCTTCGATGGCCGCTTCGGTCAGCACCCGGGTCGTCTCCTGGAAGGAGGCGGCCGAGAGCCAGCTCTCGGTGGCCAGCGACGCCTTGGTGATCCCCATCAGCTCGGGGCGACCCTCGGCGGGGACGCTGCCGTCCTCCACCAGGGTGCGGTTCACCTCGGCGTAGATCTGGTTGTCGACGCGCTCGCCCGGCAGGAAGGGCGCGTCGCCCGGCTCTGCCACGAGCACTCGGCGCAGCATTTGGCGCACAATCAGCTCAATGTGCTTGTCGTGGATCGACACACCCTGGTCGCGGTACACCTTCTGCACCTCTTCGACGAGGTACTGCTGGGTCTCGCGGATGCCCTTGACCTCCAAGAGCTCCTTCGGGTCCTTCGGGCCCTCGACCAGTGCGTCACCCGCACCGACCTCCTGGCCGTCCGTGACTTCGAGGTGGGCGCGGGGAGCCACCAGCGTGGTGGTCTCCGTGCCGTCGTCGGCCACCACGACGATGTGGCGTCCGATCTCGTCGTCGTCCACCCGGACCACGCCGGAGTGGTGGGCCAGCACCGCGGCGCCCTTGGGCGTCCGGGCCTCGAAGAGCTCGACCACGCGGGGGAGGCCGTGGGTGATGTCCTCACCCACGACACCACCGGTGTGGAAGGTACGCATGGTCAGCTGCGTGCCGGGCTCACCGATGGACTGGGCGGCAATGACGCCGACCGCCTCGCCGAGCTCGATCATGGAGCCCGTCGCCAGCGACAGCCCGTAACAGGCCGCGCAGACGCCCTGGGGCGACTCACACGTCAACACCGAGCGCACCCGGATCCGCGTGACCGTCTCGTCGTCGCGCATGGCGGCGATGTTGACGTCGTCGAGCACCGTACCCACCGGGTAGACGGTGCCGTCCGCCAGCTTCACGTCTTCGGTCAACCAACGGCCGAAGGCACGGGTCTCGAGGTAGTTGCGGTGACCGGGACCATCGGGCGCCACGCCCTCGATCCAGATGCCGCGGGTCGAGCCGCAGTCCATGATCCGGATGATGAGCTCCTGGGCCACGTCGACCAGCCGTCGGGTCAGATAGCCCGAGTCGGCTGTGCGCAAGGCGGTGTCGGCCAGGCCCTTGCGGGCACCGTGGGTGGAGATGAAGTACTCCAGGACCGACAGACCCTCACGGAACGAGGACTTGATCGGGCGGGGGATCATCTCACCGCGCGGGTTCGACACCAGGCCCTTCATGCCGGCGATCTGGCGGATCTGCTGCGAGTTCCCTCGGGCACCCGAGTCCACCATCATGTCGAGCGGGTTGAAGGCGATGGTGGCCAGCTGGGCCTCCATGGCCCGTCCGACCTCGGAGTTGGCCGAGGTCCAGATCTCGATCTCCTTCTGGCGCCGCTCGTCGTCGGTGATGATGCCCCGCTTGAACTGCGTCTCCGCCTTCTCTGCTTCCTTCTCGTAACGGTCCAGGATGGCCGCCTTGTCGGGCGGCGTCTGCACGTCGTTGATGGAGATGGTCAGGCCCGACTGGGAGGCGAAGCGGAAGCCGAGCGCCTTGATCCGGTCGAGGCTCGCGGCCACGACATTCTTGGCGTAGTTGGCCGACAGCTCCTCCACGATCACGCCGATCGGGATGTTGCGCTTGCCTACCACGTCGTTGACGAACGCGAACCCCTCGGGCAGCGCCTCGTTGAAGAACACGCGGCCCGGCGTCGTCTCATACGACAGCACCCCGTCCTCACCGGGTGTCACGCCGGCGGCGGTCAGGCGACCGGTCAGGGTCGAGTTCGGCGCCGGACGCAAGGTGATCGGGACCTGCAGCCCCACGTCGCCGGCCTCGAAGGCGGCCTCGATCTCGTGGATGTGACGGAAGGTCCGCCCCGCACCCGTGCCCGACTCGACACGCAGCGTGAGGTAGTAGGCGCCGAAGACCATGTCCTGGGTAGGCACGGTGATCGGACGGCCCGTCGCCGGCGACAAAATGTTGTTGGCCGACAGCATCAAGACCCTGGCCTCCGCCTGGGCTTCGGCGGACAGCGGGAGGTGGACAGCCATCTGGTCGCCGTCGAAGTCGGCGTTGAAGGCCGTGCAGACGAGGGGGTGGACCTGAATGGCCTTGCCCTCGACCAGGACGGGCTCGAAGGCCTGGATCCCCAACCGGTGCAAGGTGGGGGCGCGGTTGAGGAACACCGGGTGCTCCCGGATGACGCCCTCGAGCACGTCCCACACCTGCGGGCGACGGCGCTCGACCATGCGCTTGGCCGACTTGATGTTCTGGGCCAGCTCGGCGTCGACCAGCCGCTTCATGACGAAGGGCTTGAACAACTCCAACGCCATGAGCTTGGGCAGGCCGCACTGGTGCAGCTTCAAATTGGGCCCGATCACAATGACCGAACGGCCCGAGTAGTCGACGCGCTTGCCCAGCAGGTTCTGGCGGAAGCGGCCCTGCTTGCCCTTGAGCATGTCGGACAGCGACTTGAGCGGACGGTTGCCCGGACCCGTGACGGGGCGGCCGCGGCGGCCGTTGTCGAACAGTGCGTCGACGGCCTCCTGCAGCATGCGCTTCTCGTTGTTGATGATGATCTCGGGCGCGCCGAGGTCCAACAACCTCTTGAGCCGGTTGTTGCGGTTGATGACCCGGCGGTACAGGTCGTTGAGGTCAGACGTGGCGAAGCGGCCACCGTCGAGCTGCACCATGGGACGCAGGTCGGGCGGAATGACCGGCACGGCCTCCAGAATCATGGCCCGGGGGTCGTTGATGCGCCGGCCGTGGTCGTCGCGCCGGTTGAAGGCGGTGACGATCTTCAGCCGCTTGATCGTCTTCTGGCGGCGCTGGGCCGACAGGGGACGGCGACCGTCCTTGGCGTCGATCATGTCGCGCAGCTTGATCTCCTCCGCATCGAGGTCGATGCGGTCGATCAGCTTGAGGATGTACTCGGCGCCCATGCCGCCCTCGAAGTACTCGTCGTAACGCAGGCGAAGCTCGCGCCACAGCATCTCGTCTTCGAGGATCTTGCGGCCGTGCAGGTTGCGGAACTCGTCGAGGGAGCGCTGGGCGATCTCGGCGTCCTCCTGGGCCCGCTCGCGGGCCGACTGGATCTCCTTCTCGACGGCGCGCTGGCGCGCCTTGATTTCCGCGTCCTTGGCTCCGCCGGCCTCGAGGGCCTTCAGCTCGTCCTCGAGCGCCTTGAAGCGACGGTCGATGTCGAGGTCGCGCTTCTTCTCAATGTCGGCGATCTCCTCGGCCATCTCGTTCTCGAGCGAGGGCAGGTCGGCGTGACGCTTCTCCTCGTCGACCCAGGTGACCAGGTTCGCCGCGAAGTAGATGACCTTCTCGAGCTGCTTGGCCTTGAGCTCCTCGCGGGGCTCGGTGCCCATGAGCAGGTAGGCCAGCCACGACCTGGTCCCGCGCAGGTACCAGATGTGCACGACGGGCGCAGCCAGCTCAATGTGGCCCATGCGGTCGCGGCGCACCTTGGAACGGGTGACCTCGACGCCGCAGCGCTCACAGATGATGCCCCGGAAGCGCACGCGCTTGTACTTGCCGCAGTAGCACTCCCAGTCCTTGGTCGGACCGAAGATCTTCTCGCAGAAGAGCCCGTCCTTCTCGGGACGCAGCGTGCGGTAGTTGATCGTCTCGGGCTTCTTGACCTCGCCGTTGGACCAGCCGCGGATGGAGTCGCCCGTGGCCAGGCCGATGCGCAGCTGGTCGAAGGTGTTGACGTCCAGAGCCATTAGTTGAAGCTCCTCTCTGCGGCGCGCCGCTCGTCTTCTTCGTCGGAGCCGCGCTCGTTGCGGCTGATGTCGATGCCCAGCTCCTCAGCGGTGCGGAACACGTCCTCGTCCAGCTCGTGCATCTCGATCTCACGGCCGTCGACGGCCAGGACCTCGACGTCGAGGCACAAGGACTGCATCTCCTTGATGAGCACCTTGAACGACTCGGGGATGCCCGGCTCGGGGATGTTCTCGCCCTTGACGATGGCCTCGTAGACCTTGACCCGGCCCAGCACGTCGTCGGACTTAATGGTCAGGAGCTCCTGCAGGGCGTAGGCGGCGCCGAACGCCTCCAGCGCCCAGACCTCCATCTCACCGAAGCGCTGGCCACCGAACTGTGCCTTCCCGCCCAGCGGCTGCTGCGTGATCATGGAGTACGGGCCGGTGGAGCGGGCGTGGATCTTGTCGTCGACGAGGTGGGCCAGCTTCAAGATGTAGACGAACCCGACCGAAATGGGGTTGTCGTACTTCTCACCCGTGCGCCCGTTGTACAAGGTGACCTTGCCATCGGTGCCGATCTGCACGTCGCCGTTGGCCGAGTCCGAGTTCAGGGTCCCGAAGATCTTCTGAATCGTCGGGTGCGCCCCGGCGTCCTCGACCTCGTCCCAGTGGGCGCCGTCGAAGACCGGAGTGGCGACCCAGGCCGCCGGCTCGGTGCGCGGCCGCGTCTTGCGGGCGGCCCCATCACCCTTGGCCGAGGTGCCGACGCCCTCGTTGACGACGACGCCCTCCCAACCGTGGCGGGCGGCGTAGCCCAAGTGCGACTCGAGCACCTGGCCCACGTTCATCCGGCTCGGCACGCCGAGGGGGTTCAGGATGATGTCGACCGGGGTGCCGTCGGACAGGTAGGGCATGTCCTCGACCGGGAGGATCTTGGAGATGACGCCCTTGTTGCCGTGACGGCCGGCGAGCTTGTCGCCCTCGGAGATCTTGCGCTTCTGGGCCACGTACACGCGGACCAGCTGGTTGACGCCGGGCGGCAACTCGTGCGACTCCTCACGGGAGAAGACACGCACGTCGATGACCTTGCCGTACTCGCCGTGCGGCACCTTCAGCGAGGTGTCACGGACCTCACGGGCCTTCTCACCGAAGATGGCGCGCAGCAGGCGCTCTTCGGGCGTCTGCTCCGTCTCACCCTTGGGGGTCACCTTGCCGACCAGGACGTCGCCCGGCTCCACCTCGGCGCCGACGCGGATGATGCCGCGGTCGTCGAGGTCGGCCAGGATCTCCTCCGACAGGTTCGGGATGTCCCGCGTGATCTCCTCGGCGCCCAGCTTGGTGTCGCGGGCGTCGACCTCGTGCTCCTCAATGTGGATGGAGGTCAGCACGTCGTCACGCACCAGGCGCTCGGACAGGATGATGGCGTCCTCGTAGTTGTAGCCCTCCCACGGCATGAAGGCGACGAGCAGGTTCTTGCCCAGTGCCAGCTCACCGTTGTGGGTCGAGGGGCCGTCGGCCAGCAGGTCGCCGGTCACGACGCTCTGCCCCTCGGCCACCAGCGTGCGGTGGTTGATGCACGTGTTCTGGTTGGAGCGGCGGAACTTGGACAGGCGGTAGACCTTGCGACCCAGCGCCGTGCCGAGCCGGTCCTTCTGGCCCGAGGCGTACTCGACCGTGATGGTCTCGCCGCTGATTTCGGTCACGGTGCCATTTCCTTCAGCGATGATGACGTCGCCGGCGTCGCGGGCGGCGCGGGCCTCCACCCCGGTGCCGATGTACGGCGCCTCGGGTGCGACCAGCGGGACGGCCTGCTTCTGCATGTTGGCGCCCATGAGGGCACGGTTGGCGTCGTCGTGCTCGACGAAGGGGATCAGCGCGGTCGAGACCGACACGATCTGCTTCGGCGAGACGTCCATGAGGTCCACCTCTGAAGGCGGCACGAAGTCGATCTCCGAAGTGGTGCCGTAGGAGGTGTTGACGGCGCCCATGCGCACGCCGGTCCCTTGCGGGCCACGGCGCACCAGGACGCGCTCCTCGGTCAGTCGCCCGTCCGGGGCGACCGCGGCGTTGGCCTGGGCGATGACGTGCTCCTCTTCCTCGTCGGCGGCGTAGTAGCTGACCTCGTCGGTCACCCGGCCGTCGACCACGGTGCGGTACGGCGTCTCAATGAAGCCGTACTCGTTGACGCGGGCGTAGGTGGCCAAGGCGCCGATCAGGCCGATGTTCGGGCCCTCCGGCGTCTCAATGGGGCACATGCGGCCGTAGTGGGACGTGTGCACGTCTCGCACCTCGAAGCCGGCGCGCTCACGGGAGAGGCCGCCTGGCCCCAACGCGGAGAGACGACGCTTGTGCGCCAACCCGGACAAGGGGTTGTTCTGGTCCATGAACTGCGAGAGCTGCGAGGTGCCGAAGAACTCCTTGACCGCGGCCACGACCGGGCGGATGTTGATCAGCGTCTGCGGCGTGATGGCCTCGACGTCCTGGGTCGTCATGCGCTCGCGCACGACCCGCTCCATCCGACTGAGACCCACACGGACCTGGTTCTGAATGAGCTCGCCGACCGAGCGGATACGCCGGTTGGCGAAGTGGTCCTGGTCGTCAATGCGGTAGGTCGACTCGCCGTCGGCCATGTGCTGGGCCAGGTGGAGCATGTAGGTGGCCGAGGCCAGGATCTCCGACGGGGAGAGCACCGACTGGTCGGACGCCGGCTTCTCGATCTCAATGCCGAACAGGTCCGACAGACGGTCGAGCTCCGGGCCGAGCTTGCGGTTCAGCTTGTAGCGGCCGACCCGGGTGAGGTCGTAGCGCTTCGGGTTGAAGAAGGCGTTCTCGAAGTAGACGCGGGCAGCCTCGGCCGACAAGGGCTCGCCGGGGCGGGCGCGCTTGTAGATCTCGAGCAACGCCTCCTCACGGGTGGGGGCGAGGTTGCGCTCCTTCTCCCACTGTCCTTCGAGGAAGTCGAAGTGGCGCACGAAGCGGTCCAGGAAGGCGTCGTCGCCGTAGCCCAGGGCGCGCAGCAGCACGAACAGGGAGAGACGGCGCTTGCGGGCCACCCGGCAGCCGGCGGTGACGTCCTTGCCGGGCTTGGCCTCGATGTCGAGCTCGATCCACTCACCACGGTACGGGTGGATGGTCCCGGTGAACACCGTCTTGGCGTCGCGTCCGGGCTGGAAGATCACGCCGGGCGAACGGACGAGTTGGCTCACCACGACCCGCTCGGTCCCGTTGACGATGAACGTGCCGCGGTTGGTCATCATCGGGAAGTCGCCCATGAAGACCGTCTGTTCCTTGATCTCACCCGTGGTGGCGTTCAAGAAGCGCGCCCGCACGAAGACCGGCGCGGCGTACGTCATGTCCTTTTCCTTGCACTCCTCCACCGTGAACTTCGGTGGCGGGCGCAGGTCGGGGTCCTTCGGGTCGAACTCGAGCTCGAGGCTCAGTTGGCCGGTGAAGTCCTCAATCGGACTGATGTCGTGGTAGGCCTCGGCCAGGCCCTTGTCGAGGAACCATTGGAACGAATCGCGCTGAATGGCGATCAGATCCGGCAGGGGCAGGGCCTCGTCGATGTTGGCGAAAGAAACACGTTCGGGGCTACGGGACCGTGAGGACAACGGTCAACTCCTCCCAAGTGGGCTTGCGGCGGGCGGGTGCGGTACTGCGGTTCGGGAACTGAGGGACGGTGAAAAAGTGGACCTGATCAGGGTCCAGGGACGGTTAGGGC
>DATCEZ010000144.1:0-7850 GCA_036509775.1 Acidimicrobiales bacterium | reverse complement strand
GAAACTCCCCATCAGCCAGGACGTCCCACACCTCACCGTGATGATGATCGCGACGATCGTCAACGCGGTCCTGGTCCTGATCTCCTTCATCGACAAGCCCGGTGGTTCGGGTGTCGGTTGGGGATTCGGCGCCATTGTCGGGCTGATCGCGGCGCTCGTCGCCGCGGCGCCCTACGCGATTCCGCAGCTGCGCGCCAAGACGACGTAGCTGCGGCCGGAGCGGCGGCGGGAGCGTGAGCGGCTGTCAGCTGCGCATGGCGGCGAGCAGCAATCCCGGGATCTTCGCCGCCGACGGTTCGGCCTCGAAGGCCACGAACCGTCGCATCACGTCGTAGGAGTCGGCCGCCGTGGCGAACCACGGCGGCTTGGGGCGGGACCGGAACGGCCCGCGCACGATCGACTTCTGCGGCCGGTCGAACATGGCCGCATTGCCGACGACGCCGGTCCCCGACTGAATGTCGCTGCGGGCGTGGCCCGGGTAGGCCCCCCAGCTCGTCGATCCCATGGCGAACGACAACGCGTGCCAGACATTGACGCCGATGGAGCCGTAGCGCAGGTCGGCCACGGCCCGGTCCACGCTCTCGGCCACGGCGGGGTCCTTCAGCGATGACGGGCTGACGATGACGGTGGCGCCCAGGGTGCCCCAGACGACGTCGTTGCAGAAGGCCGTGGCGGCGTCGACGAAGGCCGCCGGCGACGGGGCGGTCAGGGCCGTCTCGGCCACCTGCCCGAAAAAGGACTCCACGTTGAAGCAGATGTCCGCCGTCTGCCCCGGGGCCACACCCCGGATGAACGTCCACGGCAGCGCGTCATCGGGCCCGCGGCCGTATTCCTCGGCTTCGGGGTGGGCGGCGAGGAAGGCGGCGCGCCGGTCGGCGGCGCCCGGGTAATAGGCGCGGCGGGTGGTGATCTCGTTCAGCGTCTGGGTCAGCGCACCGAGGAAGGCCTCGCGCTGGGGCCACGCCGCATGGGTCACCACGAGGCGGGCTGAGACACAGTTGAAGCCGGCGTTGTTCACCAGCATGGTGGCCACGTGCTGCGCCTGATAGAGCAGCTCGGGGGTCGACCAGCGGCCCGGCACCACGATCACGGGCGAGACGTTGCCGAGCTCTGCCGTCACCGGCTTGTCCAGGGCGGGCTCGTCCGCCTTCTTGCGCCGGGCCCCCTCGGCTCCGGTGCCGAACACGACCGCGTCGTACGTCTTGTCCGACCCCGTGATGTGCACCTCGTCGATGCGGGGGTGCGCGGTCAGGTGCTGCCCGACGGCCGTCCCGCCGTCAACGATGCCCAGCACCCCGGCCCCGAGCAGCGCGGCCAGGGCGCGCCGCCAGTACGGGACCAGGTAGTCGTTGACGGGATTGGCCTTCATCACGACGACCTTGCCCTCGACGAAGAGCTTGGAGAGGACATCGCGCGGGCCGAGCGAGGCGACGTTCCCGGCCGCCAGGACCAGCGCCGTCCCGGCGTGGGCAGCGGGGTCGGCATAGGCGGCGGCCTGCCCGGAGACCAACGTGTCGCGCGTCACACCCGGCTGCATGTAGATCTCGGCCATTGTCTGCGGGAAGGTGATCCGGTCGAACGCGCTGGCCGGGAAGACCTGGACGCGCAGCCGACCGTCGGACGCTTCGCGCACCGGCCCGGCGAAAGAGGGCTTGCCGTCCTTGGCGATGTCGCGCAGCGCGTCGCGCAACAGGCGCGCCATGCGGACGAACGTCCCGATGCCGGTAAAGAGCTCCTCCCCCGCTTCGGTCGTGCCCGCCGTCAACCCCTTGGCTGCGCCCGCTGCCGCCAGCCACTCGTCGGTGACGGCCATGGTGTCGGTGATGACCTGCTGCAGCAGATCCGCCCGTGCGGCGGCGTCGGTCCGGGCCCAGGCCCCGGACTGGTCGGCCACCTGGTCGACAACCTCGTCCAATACAGCAGGATCCAACTGCGCCGCGGGCGCCGACGACGCGGCAGGATCGTCGGCATGGTGATCACTGGTCGGGGCCACCGCCCCCCGGCTCGTGATGGTCATGTGGCCCAGCGTACCGAGCGACCCGCCAGACGAACCGGGACACCGGTCCGGCGAGCGCAGGCCCCTGACGACCCTGGTCAGACCACCCGGGGGAGTACTTCCTCCGCCAGCAGGTCGATGTGCTCGAGGTCATTGAGGTCGAGCACCTGCAGATAGACGGACTCGGCGCCGATAGCGGCGAACTGCTGCAGACGCGCCACGACCTCGTCGGGCGTGCCGGCCAGGCCGTGCGCACGCAGGTCCTCGGCCTTGCGACCGATGTTGGAGGCCCGGCGCTCCACCTCGGCGTCGTTGGCGCCGCAACACACGGTCTGTGCCGACGACAACCGCAGGGTTGCGGGGTCACGCCCCTTGTCGACGCAGGCGGCGCGCACGCGCCCGAACTGCGCCTCGGTGTCATTGAGCGACGAGAAGGGAAGGTTGAACTCATCGGCGAAGGTGGCGGCCAGGCGGGGTGTGCGCTTGGGGCCGCCGCCGCCGACGATCAGCGGCGGATGCGGCTGCTGCACCGGCTTCGGCAGGCCCGGGCTGTCCCGCAATTGATAGTGGCGCCCGTCGAAGTCGAACGTCTCGCCGACCGGCACCTCCCAGAACCCGGTGAGGATGGCCAGCTGCTCCTCCAACCTCTCGAAGCGCTCGCCGAGGGGCTGGAAGGGCACGCCGTGCGCGGTGTGCTCGGCGTCGTACCAGCCGGCACCGAGACCGAGCTCCGCCCGGCCGCCGCTCATGTCATCCACCTGCGCCACCTGAATGGCGAGCAACCCCGGCAGCCGGAACGTGGCGGAAGTGACCATGGTGCCCAGACGGATGCGGTCGGTCTCGCGGGCGATGCCGCCCAACGTGAGCCAGGCGTCGGTCGGCCCGGGCAGGCCGTCGCCTCCCATGGCCAAGAAGTGGTCGGAACGGAAGAAAGCGTCAAAGCCGGCGGACTCAGCGGCCTGCGCCATCCTCACCTGCTGCTCGTAGGACGCCCCCTGCTGGGGCTCCACGAAGATGCGGAGTCTCATCGACTCAAGTTAACCGGGGCTTTCCGGGAGCGGGCAGGGTGGCGGGGGGACGGCTCCGGATGGCAGGGCTGCAGCGGCAGCGCCGGAGCGGGCAGACTCGGCACATGGAAATCGGTGTCATCTTTCCCCAGTCCGAGGCCGGCGGCGACCGCGGTGCCGTGCGCGCCATCGGGCAAGCCGTGGCCGACCTGGGCTACACGCACTTAGCGGCCTACGACCACGTGCTCGGAGGAGACACCGCTGTGCTCGGGGACCTCGGTGGCCCGTACACCATCGACACCACCTTTCGCGAGCCGTTGTTGATGTTCTCCTATGTCGCCGGGTTCACCGATCTGGCCTTCGCCACCTCCATCCTCATCGGGCCCCAACGCCAGACGGCGCTGCTGGCCAAGCAGGCGGCCGAACTCGACCTGCTCTGCAACGGACGCTTCCGGCTCGGCCTCGGCATCGGGTGGAACAAGCTCGAGTACGACGCGCTCGGCGTCCCCTTCGAGGAGCGGGGCGCCATTCTCGAAGAGCAGGTGGAAGTGCTGCGCGCCCTGTGGACCGAATGGAGCGTCACGTTCGACGGCCGGTACCACCACATCCGGGCCTCGGGGATCGCACCGCCCCCGGTGCAGAGACCCATTCCGATCTGGATCGGCGGCCACGCCCCGGCCGCGCTTCGGCGCGTCGGGCGCATCGCCGAGGGCTGGTTCCCCATGGCGCGGCCCGGCGGCGGACTCGAAGCCGCGCTCGAGACCATCCGCGAGGGAGCGGCCGAGGTCGGGCGTGACGTGTCGAACCTGCAGTTCGAGGGCAGGCTGGAGTACTCGGTGCGCGACCACGACAAGATCGCCGAGCACGCCCGCCGCTGGGAAGCGGCAGGTGCGAGCCACCTGTCGTTGAACACCATGCACGCCGACCTCCCCACCACGGACGCACATATTGCGGCGCTCGAGGAGATGGCGGCCCTACTCTTGTAGCTGGTCATCGAAGGTGGGGGCGCATGCCCTGCGCACCTCTCTGATCTCCTCAGTGTCACGGAGTCGGGCGTTCGTAGAGCAGCACGTCCTTCCGGACACCTTGGAGTTGCCCCAGTCGTTCACGCCGGCCCACGAGGCGGAACCCGCACGCCTCGTGGAGACTCACGCTCGCGATGTTCTCGGGGAAGATACCGGCTTGCACGGTCCAGTTCCCGGTCTTCTCCGCCGCCGAAACGAGGAAGCGCAGCAGCCACCCTCCGATGCCTTGACCACGTCGGGCTTGGCTGACGTACACGCTTTGCTCGACCACTCCGGCGTAGCAACACTGCTCTGAGATGGGACTGGCGGCGGCCCAGCCCACTACGCGTCCTACGTCGACGACGACGAACCGGAGCTCGACCGAGTGACTGGAGTTCCACCCCTCCCAGTCGGGGGGCTCCCCCTCGAAGGTTGCTTGGCCCGTAGCGATGCCTTCGGTAGATCGATCGCACCATCGGCCAGTCGGCCGCTTCCATCGCTCTGATCTCAATGTCCGGCATCTCCCGCCCGTCATTGCGGAGTTGGGACGATCTGCTCGAGGAGCGCCTCCACCCGACCCTTGACCGCCTCCCGGATGGGCCGGATCTCCTCGAGGGTCTTATCGGTCGGATCTTCGAGGTCCCAGTCTTCGTAGCGCTTGCCGGGCAGCAGCGGGCAGGAGTCACCGCAACCCATGGTCACGACGACGTCGGCCGCCCCCAGGAACTCGTCGGTCCAGGGCTTGGGGAACTCTTGGGAGATGTCGACCCCGACCTCGGCCATAGCTTTGACCACGTCTGGGTTGAGCTCAGATCCGGGCTCCGAACCACCGGACCAGGCAATGGCACGGCCGGCAGCCAGGTGGTTGAACCAACCCAGCGCCATCTGGGAGCGCCCGGCGTTGTGCACGCACAGGAAGAGCACAGCCGGCACGCTCTTGGTGGAGTGGTCCCTCGAATGCGCCAGAGCCTCGAGCCGTTGGAGGGCGTACTTCTCTGCGGTTACGACGAGCCACGTCGTCACGGTGGCTCTCCTGGCGATCTCGTCGTAGCTCTCGAACACGAATGCTTCGACGGACTCGAAGTTGAAGATGCCGTGGAACTTGGTGTGAAGCTGCTTGACCACGTGATTCAGCTGCACCCTCTGCTGAGGTGTCATGAGCTCGTTTTCAGGCATGTTCTCCTCTTTCGCTACTGCGCGCTCCTCATTCGGGCTGCAGATCGGTCAGTGGTCAGCGTGGAGTCAGTCGCCGTTCGACCCGTTTTCTCGAACCCAGGCCTGGGCTCCCATCTGCACTGCGTCCCACGGGCTGCCCAGCGGCGGTGTGTACGAGAGGTCGACGTGGAGGCGTCGTCCCTCGACGTCGATCTTGGTGGCCAGGGTGTTCAGGCGGACATGCATACCGGTGCCTTTGAGGTCGTCGAGCGTGCGATGAGCCAGGTTGCGCCAGTGGGTGACCTCACCTGAGACGTAGTACGGGATGCCGCAGATGGAGAAGTTGGGATAGGCGTCGGCGACCACCACCGTGACCTCAGTCGTCGGGTCGAGTTCGCGCGCTCGGAGCGCCGCGCTGATGCCGGCGTCACTTCCGCCGATGGCTACGAGGTGCATACGGATCCTTTCGATACGTCGAGATCAGCGGGTCTCGAGGTCGTCCTCGCCGCGCAGGTGCGGCTCAATGACATCGGCCGCCTCGGCTTTGGTCATGCCCGGGTACAGGCCCTTGATCAGCCCGAAGGCCAACACGCCTCCGACGATCTGCGCGGAGATGAAGCTCGGGACCGAAGAAGGAGCGATGCCGGCGAAGGTGTTGGAGAACATGCGGCCCACGGTGATGGCCGGATTGGCGAAGCTGGTCGAGCTGGTGAAGAAGTAGGCCGCACCGATGTAGGCCCCGACCGCGGCTGGGGCGAGGTGGGAGCGCCCCGAGCGGGCCAGGGCGAAAATCACCAACAGCAGGCCCACTGTGGCGACGACTTCGGAGAGCCAGTGCGGACCCGAGGCCCGGTGCTTGGTCGAGATGGAGATGGCCGCCTCGGAGAACATCGCATTGGCGAGGATCGCCCCGCAGATGCATCCCAAACGTCTGGAAGGGCAGATACGCCGCTGCGTCCTTCCACTTGAGGCCGCCGAACCCGGCGTCGACGAAGGAGACAATCGGATTGATGTGACCGCCCGAGATCGGGCCGAACATCAAGATGATGGCGAAGAGGCCTGTAGCTGTCGCCGCTGCGTTCTCGAAGAGCTGGAGGCCGACGTCGCCCGGAGAGAGATTTTGTGCAGCGATCCCCGAACCGATGACGATGGCGGCCAGAAAGGCGCTGCCCAAGAACTCGGCGAGCAGGCGCCGCCACAAGACGGTGTCCCTCACAGCAATCTCTCCCCCGACGGCCCGCCTCGCTCAGCAGCAGGTCGAGCCGGAGCGCGTGGCGCCCACGCTCACCGGTTCAACGCCGACCACCTCAGGAACACAGCACGATCCATCGCCGGCAATGCCGGTCTCGGCCGGGGCGTCGGCAAGGACCGTGTAGACCTCCCAGGGCGCACCGTCGGGGTCGTTCACCCACACCTTGTCCTGGACGGCGAAGCAACAGGTGGTCTGCTCCTGGACCTCGGTCTCGATCCCCGTGGCGCTCAGACGGCGTGTGGCGGCAGCCACCTCGTCAGTCGTCTCGACTTCGACGCCGAGGTGGTTCAGGGCCCCGGCGACACCGGCGCCACGGGCACTGGTGTCCTCCATCAACACCAACTTCAGTGGCGGATCTGCGATGGCGAAGTTGGCGTAGCCGGGCTGGCGCTTGGCCGGACCGGTCCCGAAGAGCTTGGTGTAGAACTCGACGGCTTCGTCGATGTCGCTGACGTTGAGTGCGAGTTGGACCCTCGACATGGTGACCTCCTGTTAGCATCGATATCGGTCGATACATTGAGTATGGCGGATGTATTGATAGATGTCAATGTGAAGGTTGGTGGCCCCGTGAGCAAGCAAGCAGTTGCGACCAAGACCCGGCAGGCTGAGTGTTGTGCATCCGTCCTGGCCGCACCCCTCGACACTGCCGATGCCGCCGAGTTGGCCAGCGGGTTCGCTGCGCTCGCGGACCCGGTCCGACTCCGGGTGCTCAGTATCCTGGCGGCCGCTCCCGAAGGTGAGGTCTGCGTCTGCGACTTCGTCGAACCTTTGGCCAAGAGCCAGCCGACGGTGTCGCATCACCTCAAGGTGCTCAGCGAGGCGGGGCTCGTCCAAGGCGACCGGCGGGGCAAGTGGGTCTGGTACTCGCTGAACCGCGGTCGGCTGGCCGAGCTCCGGGCAGCGATCGACAGCTGAGGGGGGGCATCCCGACCAGGCGCGGGCCGACCAGTCGGCGTCTCTCTGGGAGCTGCCGCCAGGTGGAGATGTGCAGACACGATGAGAGGGCTCGCCCTTTCGCCGCACCCTCCACGACCAAGAAAAGGGGCCTGCATCGGCTGCACCTGCCTCGGACGTCCGAAGCTACCCGTTGGCTTTGGCAGGATGGAGGGGTGAGTGAGCACAGCGGCTACCCCGGCGCGCCTCCGGGGTGGTACGACGACCCGGCGGGCGGCCCGGGCCAACGCTGGTGGGACGGTTACACCTGGAGCAAGGCCACGGTGCTGCCACAACAGCCACCGCCGCCACCGTCGTGGGCCGGCGCAGCCCCGCCCCAGCAGGCACCCGCGCAGATCGCACCGTGGGCCGCGGCCTCGGAACGGCTCAACACGTTCAGCGCCACTCAAGCGCTGGAGGACGAGCAGCGCATGGTGGGGTGGGCGCGCTTCGCCGTGGCGATGCCCGGCGTCTACTTCCTCGTCGGGTTGCTGTTGCAGCGA
>DATCEZ010000143.1:0-24131 GCA_036509775.1 Acidimicrobiales bacterium | reverse complement strand
GTCGATGTGCAGAATGGTGGGGAGAGCCGGCCGCTCAGCCACCGAGCGTCAGCCGGCGGAACCCCTCGGCGTAGGCAACGCCGGCCCGCTTGCCCTCCTCGGCCGCCCGGCGGCGCACCGCCTCGCCGGCCCAGCCGTCCTGGCCGGCGAATTGCGTCCGGTGGCACTCGACCGCCGATGCCTTGGTCTCGATGGTGTCAGTGATATCGACCCATTCGTCCGGTTCGAGCGTCGCCGACAGCAGCACCGTGGACACCTGGTGCGGTGGCCCCGCGTCTGGGAAGTAGTGCGGCAGCGCGGCGGCCGGGGCCACGGCGTCGAGCAGTGCCGCACCGGCAATGCGGTGGTCCCGGTGGTTGAAGTACGCCTGCCCGAAGAAGACTGCCGTCGGGTCGTGGCCACAGACCACATCGGGCCGCACGGAGCGCACGCGGTCCACCAGGGTGCGCCGAAAGTCGTCGGAGTCGGTCAGCTCGCCATCGGGGAATCCGAGATTCTCGACACTGGCGAGGCCGGTCAACGCCGAGGACGACTCCAGCTCGCCGGCGCGTGCCCGAGCGAGCTCCGCGGGCTCGACGGCGGGATCCGTCGTCCCTTTGCCGCCATCAGTGCAGACGAGGAGGTGTACGGCACTGCCTGCCTTGGCCCAGCGGGCCAGCGTGCCGCCGCAGGCGACATCGGCATCGTCGGGATGGGCGTAGACAGCCAGGACGACGCCCGGCGTCTCCTCCATCATTTCCGCTTCGGCTCCGTCGTCTTGGTCAATAACCCGGCCTCACGCTGGAAGTCACCCGCCTCCTCGAATCCCTTGTAGACGCTGGCAAAGCGGAGGTACGCCACGTCGTCGAGGCTCTGCAAGCGCTCGAGCACCGCGACGCCGACCTGCTGGCTGGTCGGCTCGGTCGTCTCCGCCCGCAGGGCATCCTCCACGGCCTGGGCCAGCTCCTCCATCTGCTCGGGGGTCACGGGACGGTTCTTGGTGGCCGAGCGAACACCCTCGACAACCTTGGCCCGGTCGAACGGCTCACGCAGGCCGCTGCGCTTGACCACCCACAACGGGACCTCCTCGACCCGCTCAAAGGTCGTGAAGCGGCGCTCGCAACCGAGGCATTCGCGGCGGCGGCGGATGGCGCCACCCTCTTCGGCCTGGCGGGAATCCACCACGCGGTCGTCATCGACACCGCACCAGGGACACCGCACACCGCTGACGATAGTCAGGGAATGAAGATGTGCTCCCCGGGCACGACCGAACCGGTGCCGGTTTCATGGGCGAGCTGCCCGCTCAGCGAGGCGGCGTGCCCAGGGTCGGCCCGGTTGGCGATGGAGGCCAGGGTGTCGCCAGCCTTCACGATGTACTCCTGTCCCTGCGCCGGAGCTGCCTGGGCCAGGGTGCTGCCGCCCAGGGCGCGGATCGGCAGGGCGAGGAGCACCAGCAGGATCGCCAGGACGGCACCGACGACGATCCGGCGGCGACGCACCAGGGGCGAGGCTGCGGTCCGGACCGGCTGATCGGGCACGACGTACAGCCGTGGGCGGTACTTCTCGAAATCGAGCTCATATGCGACCGTCATGGCGTCTCCCTCTTCCGAACACCTGTTCGCTCTCGTGAAGATTGGATCACGAACACCTGTTCGCTGTCAACCGTGTTTTCGAACAGCTGTTCGCACATGCCGGCACCATACGGATCGGGTGTGACAGGCGATGCCTACGTATTTCACATTCTCGATAGGGTTAGTCAGGATTAGTCACCCGATCACGGCTCGCCACGAGGAACCCCCATGACCACCACCACCGCCACCCAGCTCGACATCGTGCCCCTCTCGGGCACGATGTCAGCGGAAATCCGCGGCATCGACCTGCACCACCAGCTCGACCCCGAGACCCTCGGCGCACGACCAGGGCCGTGATCTTGACGTTCGTGCATGCCTGGTCCATGCACCAGATAGTGCCGAATGGGTGTATCGGACATCGAACAGGTGTTTGCTTTGGCTCCACCACTTCGGTATGTTGGTGTGTCACGAACGGATGTTCGCCCCCGGGAGGGGCCCGGCGGCAGGCCGGGGTGGGCACCAAAGGAGACGCCGATGGCCGAGGTCCTGAGCGGGAAGCGGCTGCAGATCCTCAACTTCATCGCGGACTGCCAGCGTGACCGGGGCTACCCGCCCTCGGTGCGAGAGATAGGCGAGGCGGTGGGGCTGGCCTCCTCGGCCACGGTGCACACGCACTTGGCTGTCCTGCAGCGCGAGGGCTACCTCTCCAAGGACCCGTCCAAGCCCCGGGCCATTCAGGTCCACTTCGACCCCGACACCTCCTCGCGTCTCCCCGCCTCTGCCGTGCACAATGTGCCGCTGGTCGGTGAGGTGGCGGCCGGTACCGGCGTGCTGGCCGAGGAGAACATCGAGGAGCTGCTGCCCATGCCCGCGCAGTTCACCGGCAGCGGGCCCTCGTTCATGCTGCGCGTGCGTGGCGACTCCATGATCGACGCGGGGATCTTCGACGGCGACTACGTGGTGGTGCGCCAGCAGCCCGAAGCAAACAATGGTGACGTGGTGGTGGCCGGCATCAACGACGGCGAGGCCACCGTCAAGACCTTCAGTCGCAAGAGCGGCCGGGTCGTGCTCACGCCAGCCAACACAGCCTACGAGCCGATGGTCTTCGACGCCCCCGACGAGGTCACGATCTTCGGCAAGGTCGTGACCGTGGTGCGGCAGCTCAACTAGCCGTTATTTGAGCAACTTGGACAGGCGGCGGTCCGCCAGGACCTTGCCGCCGGTCTGGCACGTCGGGCAATACGCCATTTCGTAGGACTCGAACGACACGCGCCTGAGCGTGTCACCGCACGGGGTCGGGCAGGGCTCGCCGACACGCCCATGCACCTTGAAGCGACCGCCCAACTTGGCCTCCGACAAGCCCCCTTTTCGTCCGCGCTCGAGCTCGAGCGCTTCGGCCAGGACATCGGTGGCGGCGGTCAGCAGGCCCTCGCGCTGCTCCGGGGTTAACGAGCGCAACGACGCGAAGGGCGACAGCTTGGCCCGGTGCAAAATGTCGTCGCCCCAGCCCCGGCCGATCCCGGCCACCACGTGCTGGTCGCGCAGGTCGGTGGTGAGGTGCCGCCGCGAATCGCTGGTGTGGATGAACGCGGCGAAGGCCTCGCTGCCGACTTCGGGCCCTAGCCCTTGGAGCGGGCCCTCGTCGCCCGGCGCCAGTACCCACCACGATGCCTTGCGTTGTGTGCCGTACTCGCGGATGAGGATGCCCACGCCCTCCCCGTCCAGTCCGGCGTCGCCCTGGCCGACGACGAAGCGCGCCACCGAGCCCCGGGGCTTGGTCTGCTTGGGCGGCTGCTCAATGTCGAGGCGGCCCGCCTGCGAGAGATGCAGGACGATGCGGGTCCCGCCCTCGAAGTCCCAGATCAGGTACTTGGCCCGTCGGCCCACCGAGAGGAGCTTCCGTCCCTTCAAGGAATCCGGCGACGGGTCGTACGTCTTGAGCGAGGAGAAGCTGAGCATGTCCGCCCGACGCAAGGCCATGCCGGAGAGGAGGGCATTGAGGCGTTCGGCCAACGCCTGCATTTCGGGCATTTCGGGCACGCCACAATGTACGCATGACCTACACACATGGGCACCACGAGTCGGTGCTGCGCAGCCACAGCTGGCGTACCGCCGAGAACTCGAGCGCATATCTCCTCCCCCACCTGCGCCCAGGTCAGCGCCTGCTCGATGTGGGGTGCGGCCCGGGCACCATCACTGCTGACCTGGCCTTGCTGGTGGCTCCCGGCGAGGTCGTAGGGATCGACGCGGCCCCCGAGGTGGTGGCCCAGGCCCAGGAGCACGCCCGAGGCCTGGGCATGGAGAGCCTCCGCTTCGAGGTGGCGGACCTCTTCGCTCTCGACTTCCCCGACGCCTCCTTCGACGTGATCCACCTCCACCAGGTGCTCCAGCACCTGGTGGAGCCCGTCGCCGCTCTCGTCGAGCTCCGCCGCGTCCTCGACCCCGACGGCGTCCTGGCCGCACGCGACTCGGACTACCGAGCCTTCGTGTGGGCCCCGTCGGATCCGGTCCTGGACCGCTGGCTCGAGCTGTACTTCGCGATCACGGAACGCAACGGTCATGACGCCCGCATCGGGCCCCGGCTGCTCGGCCACGCCCATGCCGCCGGGTTCTCCGACGTCACGGTGTCGAGCTCGACCTGGACCTACGCCGACCCCGAGTCCCGGGCCTGGTGGGGCGGGCTCTGGGCCGACCGGGTCCGCTACTCGCGCTTCGCCGAGCAGGCGGTGGAATACGAACTGAGCGACACCGACGAGCTTCAGCGCATTGCCGAGGCGTGGCTCCGTTGGGCGGACTCAGACGACGCGGTCATCGTCATCCCCCACGTCGAGATCCTGGCCCGGGGCTAATCGGGCGAGCCGCCTAGTCCACCCAGAGCTTGTCGGTGTAGGTGTCGGTGCCCACGATGGTCGGGATGAACGGGAGCGCGGCGATCACCGTGCCCTTGCCTGCGGCCTCCAGCTGGCGCCGGTGCTCGGCGATGACCGGCTCCCAGGCCACCTCGGGCGGCGTATTGAGGAACCATAGCAGCACGGTGCGGTTGTCGCGGGCCTTCTCGCGGGGCACGTCACCGGGCGCATCGACTTCGAGGGCGACGGGTGTGAAGGCGGCCACCAGATCGGCGTCGCTGCCCGGCATGAGTCCCGGCAGGTGCTCGGTCCGGAGCCACGACCAGAACTCCTCGTTGGAGATGTCGTCGGCGCGGTCGATGAAGACGGTGACGAAGCCGCGGTAGGGGTGATCGAGGGCGAGCTCGACCGGGACGCCGTCGGGCTCCCGACGATGCTCCCACTGGTAGTGGTAGAGCAGCGTGTGGATGTGGTCGCGCTCTTGGAACATGCGGCCCGCGGCGTGTAGCGCGTTGACCTGACGGAGAGCCCAGCGGTTCCACATGTCGAAGTAGCCGTCGAGCACCCAGTAGACGGAGACGTACGAGCCGCGTGCTGGCTCGCCGGTGATGGCCGAGGGGTCCGGGTCGCGTAGGGCCTTCAGGTCCGCCGTGGCGACGAAGCGCTTCCCGGCGAAGTTGTACGGGCCCACCATGCAGCCCGAGTAGAAGTGGTCCCGCTCGTACCAGCGGTTGTACGCCACCTCGTGGCCGCGGTGCGGCTCCACGAGCGTGAGCAACATGGAGCCCAGCTTGATCGGCTCCGCCTCGGCGAAGATCTCAATGGGCTTGCGCTTCTTGGGTGCCTCTTCCTCGGACATGAGCAGCGAACCTAACAGCTGCGCGCCAGCGTCAGACAGTCCCGGTGGCGACGATCGGGCCCGTCGGGAAGACCGACCCGCCCGCTGGTTCGGCCGTGATGCTCAGGTGCGATGGTCGTGTCGAACCGGCCATGGTGAAGGCGGCCTGGCTCGGCGAACCGCCCAGCAGGCCCAGGGAGATGGGGTGGTTCCCCTCAATCGCCCACAGCTGGTACGTCCGACCCTTGTTCAGCGCCGGCAGGGTCGACGAGACCAGGTACCCCTGCCCCGAGGGCGTGACGACGACCTGTGCCTGCTGCCCGTGCCCGCCGGCGTCGAGGGTGATCACCCGGTGGCCACGTGTGGCGAGCGCAGCGGCGACCGCCGCCGACGGTGCGGCCTGGGCCGACTGCAGGTTGGAGACCTTGTTGTCGGCTCGCACCAGACCGATGCCCAGCACGATCGCCACGGCGGCCGCGGCTACCGCAATGGCCCCGACGGTGGTGAGCATGGTGCGCCGCCGCGGTCTGGAACCGGCGTGGGGATCCGGCGACCGGAAGGGTGAGTCGCCCTCCCGCACGAGCTGCGGCATCGGGCGCGGCTCGTCGTCTTCGGTGCGCTCGGGCAGGCGAACGGCGATCTGGGACCACAACCCCTCGGGGGGCTGCTCGACCGAGTTTCCCATGGCAGCCGCGACATCGCGCAGGCTGTCCAGCTCGGCCCGACAGCGCGGACAGGTCTCGAGATGCGCTTCGAGCTCGGTGAACTCGTCGCCGTCGACGGCATCGAGCGCGTAGGCACCGAGCAGGTCGCTGGCTTCGTCGTGTGACATCAGGCGTCAACCCCCCGTACGCCGGCGTCGGCCAGCACGGCGCGCATGCGCCGCATGCCGTTGCGGATCCGGCTCTTGACTGTTCCTTCGGGCTGGTCCAGGAGCTGGGCCACCTCGCGATACGTGTGACCGTCGAAGTAGGCCAGCTCAATGGCCCGGCGCTCCTCCTCGGGCAACTCCCCCATGGCGCTGGCAACCTGGTCGGCCACGGCCAGGTCCCAGACCTCGCGCTGCATGTCGTAGGGGGATTCCGCCGTGCGCAGCGCATCACGGGCCTCCCGGGCGCGCCGTGAACTCGAGGAGCGCACTGCGTCGACAGCCCGGCCGTGCGCCTGCGCCAGCAAGAAGGAGCGCAGCGAGCCTCGGTCGGGATCAAAACGGTCGGGCTGGTTCCACAACCGCAGAAAGACTTCCTGGGTCACGTCCTCGGCGTCGGTCGGATTGTTGAGCACCCGCTTGGCCAGACCGAAGACCGCCCCGCCGTGGCGCCGGTAGGCCTCCGCCAGAGCCACCTCGCTGTAACGGGCGATGGAGGTCACCAGCTGGGCATCGCTCACTTCGTCGATACGCGGCATGTCGGTCCTGTTCGGGGCCACCCTCCATTTTGGATGTCCGAAATTTCGCCCATCCGGGCGTCACCTGGGTTCCGAATAGTAGGGCGTTATGCGAACCACCATCGATTCCTACAAGTCCCGCGCGGGCCGCCTGGATCTGGAGGGCATCGACTTCGATGACTTCAGGGACCAACCGCTGCCCGCCGACGCCTTGCGCTCGTTGCGCTACATGCACGACGTGGAGCACCACACCATCTGCTACCTGCGCGACCTGCTATTGACGCCGGCGCACCAGAACCCGGCCATCACCTCATTCCTCTCCTGTTGGGCGTTCGAGGAGATGTGGCACGGTGAAGCAATCGGGCAGGTTCTCGAGGCCCACGGTGAGGAGGCGGGTGCGCCGCGCATTGCCGCGTTGCGCGAAGGACGCCGACGTCGCCAGGCGGCGAGTACCTTCAGCACCATCGCCTCGGCGGCCTTCGCGGGCCGGGCCTTCATCGCCTTGCACATGACATGGGGCGCCATCAACGAGTGGACGACACAGGCCGGGTACTCCCGGCTGGCCGAGGCGGCCGGACACCCGACGTTGCGGGAGTTGTTGCGCCGCATCATGAAGCAGGAAGGCGGGCACATCGACTTCTACGCGTCAGAAGCGACCCGTCGGCTCGGCGAAAGCCCCAAGGCACAGAAGCTGACGCGCTTCGCGCTCTCGCACTGGTGGCGGCCGGTCGGCTCAGGTGTCATGCCCAAGCGCGAGGTGGGATTCCTCGTCAACTATCTGTTCGACGGGAACAAGGGTGCCGACGCTGCGGCGCGCATCGACCGCCGCGTCGATCGGTTGCCGGGGCAGGGCGATCTGCATCTGCTCACGCGAGCAGTGGCAGGTTTGTCTCCGTCGTAGAACGACTTCTCACTTCTGGTTCCCACCTTCTGACGCTTTTCTGTCATCCACGAGTGCGCCGCCTCCGAACAGTGGTCAATCCACTTCCGAGGAGGCCACATGACAGAAGATCCCCGAGCGCTCACCGAGCTGCTCGAAGAATCCCAAGACCTTCAGGCGGACGCACTGCGCCCGACCCACGAGGCGCTCGACGAACTCGTCGAGACTGCGCATGCGCAGCGAGAGGATGACGCGGCAGCAAACCGGGTATTCCACGAGACGCACACGAAGGCGCTCACGTCGAGCCTGGCCGGTGCCGCGCTTCTCGGCGCGGCGGGTGGCGCGGTGCTCGTGGGTGCCCTCGCATCTGCTGCGGCAGCGAGTAGCTCCAGCGACGTGCAGATCCTGCAGACGGCCGCCTCCATAGAGAACCTGGCGGTCTCGACCTACACGACCGCACTCACGCTCCCCTACATCGGTGGCTCGTCAGCCAACCCCGTCGTAACCAAGTTCGCCCAGGTCACGATGGGCCAGCACGCCCAGCACGCCGACGCCTTCAACGGGGCCGTCAAGAGCTTGGGGGGCAAGGCGCAGACCAAGCCCGACCCAACCTTCGTCCCGGTGGTCAAGAAAGCAGTGGCGGGGCTCGGTTCTGCCACACCGGCCCAAGGAGCCCTCGGCGTGGTCGCACTTGCTCTCGAGCTCGAGAACATTGCAGCCGAGACCTACGTGAAGGACACGGTCCTGGCCAAGAAGGAGACCAACAAGGCTCTGCTGGCCAGCATCATGGGAATCGAAGCACAGCACGTCGCCGTCCTCCTGGCGGTACAGGCCCTCCTGATGGGTGGCGCGCCGCAGCTGATCTCCCTTTCGCCCGGCACCGCCGCCATGCTGCCGGCCGCGGCCGGCAGCGTCGGCTTCCCCAACGCTTTCTACAAGACCAACAGCGCCGCCCCGGCGGCACAAGGAGCCGTCAAGTGAGCAAGAACAAGTCGAAGAAGTACGAGGGCAGCGAGCACGAGCTCACCGCCCGGACGGTCGAGCTGGACGAGCTGCACCACGACGTCGGCATGCCGGCCATGGCCGAAGCCCTGGGCGCCATGGGCGGAACCAGCCGCCGCACCTTCCTTCTGGGTGCCGGCGCCGCGGTGGCCGGAGGGGCGGCGATCGCCGTGGGCTCCGGTGCCCTCCCGACGCTGGCTGCGGCCTCGACCCGCCGCCTCGCCGGGGTCAAGGCGTCCGCCTTCCCGCCCGCCGGCCTCAAAGGTGACCTGGCGGTGGCCGCGGTGGCCGCCAGCTTGGAGAACCTGGCCGTGTTCGCCTACACCGCCGGCCTCACGGCGGCGACCCAGGGGAAGCTGGGCACGGTGCCACCGGCGGTCGCCACCTTCGCCACCACGGTCAAGGGGCAGCATCAGCAGCACGCAGCAGCGTGGAACGCCGTGTTGAAATCGAACGGCAAGGCGCCGGTGACGGTGACCAACCCGACCCTCACGCCGACGGTGCAGTCCGACTTCGCCAAGGTGACCGACATCACGGGCTTGGCGCAGCTGGCAGTCACTCTCGAGACGATCGCTGCCCAGACGTATCAGGCGGAGACGTCAAAGCTGAAGAGCAGCGCCGCCATTCAGCTGTCTTCGTCGATTCAACCAGTGGAGATGCAGCACATCGCCATCCTCTACTACGTGCTCGGCATGTACCCGGGCGCCCAGACTTCCTCGGGCACGCCGCTGGCGTTCAACCCGACGTCCCAGGCGGTCTAAGCGATGCGGGAACCGACGCGACGGTTCAGGGGTGGTGCGCTCGTCCTGGTCCTGGGGGGCGCACTACTCCTGGCCGCGTGCAGCAGCGGCGGTTCGGGCTCCTCCGGATCTGGCTCGGCGGCGTCGACATCGACGTCGAACGCGGCCAGTGGATCGAGCGCGACGAAGACGAGCTCCATCACCATCTCCAATTTCATGTTCTCGCCAATGAGCGCCACGGTGGCACCAGGAGCGACCGTGACGGTGACGAACAAGGATTCCGTGACGCACACGCTGACCGCCACCAAAGGCAAGTTCGACACGGGCGACATCGGAACCGGCCAGTCCAAGACGTTCACGGCACCCATGAAGCCAGGGAAGTACAGCTACATCTGCAACATCCACCAGTACATGATGGGAACGATCGTCGTCTCCTGACGAGCGCTATGGCTCGGTGATGAGGGCGTGCAGGACCCGATGGGCCTGCTCGAGCTGTGCCGCCGTCACCCGCTCGTCGGGGTGATGGGCCACGAGCGGATCGCCGGGCCCGAAGTTGGCGGCCGGCACCCCGTGCTCCCAGAACGAGGCCACGTCGGTCCAGCCCACCTTCGCCTTGGGTGCGGCGCCGCTTTTCTCCACCAGCGCATGGAGCAGCGGATGCCCGAGAGAGGGCGGCGCCCCGTCACCGGTGTCGAGCACCTCCCAGGTGTCACCGCCATCGGGGTCCCAGGTCCCCTGCAAAAGGTCGAGCAGGAAAGCTCCGGCCTCCTTTCCTCCCCGGTCCGGGGCGTAGCGGTGGTTGAGCGTGAGCCGGACCTCGTCGGGGACGACGTTGGCCGCCACGCCCCCTTCCACGGCGACGGCCTGCAGCTGCTCGGCGTAGGTGCAGCCGTCCAACACGACTTCACGCCCGGGCCAATCGGCGACGCGTTGCAACAGGGGCGCCAGTCGATGGATGGCATTGCGGCCCGTGAACGGGCGCGCCGTGTGGGCCCGCACCCCGCGCAGCGTGATCTGCACCCGCATCGTCCCCTGACAGCCCGCCTCCACCAAGGCCCCCGTCGGCTCACCGAGGATGGCGGCGCCACCGGCCAGGAGCTCGGGCCGCTCCCGCCAGAGCTCGACGAGGCCGCTGTCGGCGCGGCCGATCTCCTCCCGGGCGTAGAAGCACCAGGTGACGTCGACCGCGGGCTCCCGCACGGTCGCGGCCAACTCGAGCATGACGGCCAGGCCGCCCTTCATGTCCGACGCGCCAAGCCCCCACAAGGTGTCCCCCTCGAGCCTCGGCTCCTCGTTCCCATTGGCCGGCACCGTGTCGAGGTGGCCGGCCAGGACGAGGCGTTGGCCGTGGTCATGACCGATGGTGGTGCGGGCGATGACGTTGTCCCCGACCCGTTCGACCTCGAGCCAGGAACTGGCGCGCAGCGCGTCCTCCACCAGGCCGGCGAGCGCGCCCTCACCCCGGCTCGGGGAGGGTACGGCCATCAGATCCCGGGTGGCCGCGAGGAGATCGCCCACCGGATCAGGTGCTGGCGCCGTGATCCCGGAGGACCTGGGTCAGCTGTGCCTTGTCGTGACGCTCTCCCTCGCTGAGCCGCTTGATCACGAGGACGCACGGCACGAAGAACTCCCCGCCGGGATACTCCCGACGGCGGCTGGCCCTGATGGCGACACACCATGAGGGCACCACGCCGCGTGAGATCTCCTCACCGGTCTCAGCGTCGATGACGGGGATGGAGGGGTCGAGGAAGCTCCCGGCGCCCAGGACGGAGCCCTTGCCGATCCGCGCGCCGCCGGTCACCATGCAGCGGCTGCCGACGAAGGCATCGTCCTCGACGACCACGGGCACGGCGTTGGGGGGCTCGAGCACGCCCCCGATACCCACTCCGCCTGCCAGGTGCACGCGCTCACCTATTTGGGCGCACGACGCCACCGTGGCCCAGGTGTCGACCATGGAATCCGCTCCGACCCAGGCGCCGATGTTCACGTAGGAGGGCATCAGCACCACGCCGCGGCCGAGGAACGAGCCCCAGCGGGCGGAGGCTCCGGGCAGGGCGCGCACGCCCGCTTCGGCGAAGCCGTGCTTGAGGGGAAGCTTGTCGGCGTACTCGAACGGTCCGGTCTCGATCGTCTCCATGCCACGCAGCGAGAAGAGGAGGAGGATCGATTTCTTGAGCCACTCATAGACGACCACCTCGTCGGTCGTCGGGTCGACCTCGGCCACGCGGGCCTGGCCGGTGTCGAGGAGCTCAATGGCCTCCTCGACCAGTTTCGCCGCGTCGGTGTCCGCCGGTGAGAGCTCGCTGCGGCGCTCCCACAATTCTTCGATGCTTGCCTGGAGATCAGCCATGCCGCACCCTAGCGAGGCGCTCCCCCACCAGCGCCAACCGCTCCACCGGCTGGACGACCGCCACCCGAACGTGCCCTGCGCCGACCTCGCCGTAGAGGTCCCCGGGGCTCACCAGCAGCCCCCCGTCGGTCGCCAGCGCCTCGGCCATGGCCCAGGCGTCGGGCCAGCGGCCGGCCGGGACCGGCACCCAGAGGTAGAAGCCGCCCTCGGGAGGGGTCACCGGACAGCCAAAGTCGCCGAGGATGCCGGCCAGGAAGACCAGCCGTTCGCGGTAACGGTCCCGCTGGTCCTCCACGTGCACGTCATCGGACAAGGCAGCCACCCCGGCCGCCTGGGCGGGGCCGGGCACCATCAGACCGGCGTGCTGGCGCACGGCGCGTAGGAACTCGACCAGCTCGGGGTCGCCGGCGTAGAAGCCGACGCGCACGCCGGCCAGGTTCGAACGCTTCGAGAGTGAGTGCACGGCGACGACGCCGTCGCTGCCGTGCTGCAGGACGGAACGGGGCGGACCGTCCCAGGTGAATTCCGCATAGCACTCGTCGGAGAACACTGGGATGCCACGAGCCCGCCCCCAGGCCGCCTCCGCCCCGAGGTCCCCCAGGCCCCCGGTCGGGTTCGACGGTGAATTGGACCAGAGCAAGAGGGCCCGTGCCGCGTCCTCGGCCGCAATGGCGTCGAGGTCCAGCCCGCCCAGCCGGCCGGGCGCAGCCGGTATCGGGACGGCGCGGCATCCGGCCAGTTCCGCGCCCATGGCGTACGTCGGGTAGGACACGGCCGGGTACAGCACCGTGTCCTTGTCGGGCGTGCGCAGCCGGAGCAGGTGCGGCACCGAGGCGACGAACTCCTTGGTACCGACGCAGGCAGCGAGGGCCGGAGCATCCTCGAGGGCGAAACGCCGTACCAGCCACGCCGCCGCCGCCTCGCGCAGCCGGGGGCTTCCCGCCGAGGCGGGATAGCCCCGTTCGGTCCCCGATGACGCCAGCGCCTCAATCACGGCGGGAAGCGGCGGATCGTTGGGCGTCCCGATGGAGCAATCGACCATGCCCCCCTCGTGGGCCTCGGCGACCTTGGCCAGGCCGGCCAACCTGTCGTAGGGATAGGGCGGCAGCCGGAAGGTCATGGCGCGGCCACGAATTCGGCGAAGCGTGCCCGGCCGACGTCGTCGAGCACCACCTGCAACGTGGCCGACTCCTCGCCGTCGCTCTGCCCCACCACCTCGCCTTCGCGGTGGATGGCGGCCAGCACGTCGCCGCGAGCCCAGGGCACGACGAGCTGCACCACGCGGTCCGAACCGCGCAGGCGGTCGCCGAGCACGCGCAGGAGCTCGTCGACCCCCTCGCCGGTACGGGCCGATATGAGCACGGCTCCCTCGTTGGCGTGCGCCAACACCTTGGCGTCCTCGGGCGCGGCATCGGCCTTGTTCACGACGATCAGGTCGGGGACGTCGGACGCGCCGATCTCCACCAGCACCTCGCGGACGGCGGCCATCTGTCCCTCGGCGTCGACCGCCGTGCTGTCCACCACATGCACGATCAGGTCGGCCAAGCGCACGGAGTCCAAGGTGGAACGGAAGGCTTCCACCAGCTCGTGCGGCAGCTTGCGCACGAAGCCGACGGTGTCGGTGACGAGCACCGTCTCACCGCCAGGGAGCGAGAGCTGGCGTGTCCGGGGGTCGAGGGTCACGAAGAGGCGGTTCTCCGCGGGGACGCCGGCATCAGTCAGACGGTTCAGCAGCGTGGACTTCCCCGCGTTGGTGTAGCCGACCAGCGCCAACTCCCGGTGGCGGCCGCGGGCACGGCTGCGACGCTGCAGCGTCCGCGTGCGCTCCACCTCGCGCAGGTCCGCCTCGAGCTTGTGCATGCGGCGCACGAGCCGGCGGCGATCGACCTCGAGCTGCGTCTCACCCGGCCCCCGGGTCCCGATGCCACCGGCCTGCTGGCTCAGGGCGGAGCCTCGGCCGCGCAGCCGGGGCAGCCGGTAGCGGAGCAACGCCAGCTCCACCTGGGCCTTGCCCTCGGGGCTGCGCGCGTTCTGGGCGAAGATGTCGAGGATCACCGCGGTCCGGTCGATGGCGGTGCGGCCGAACAGCTTCTCGAGGTTCCGGTGCTGCGCCGGCGTCAGGTCGTCGTCGAACACGACGGTGTCGGCGTCGAGACTCTGGCTCAACGCGGCGATCTCCTCGGCCTTGCCGCGACCGACGAAGGTGGCCGCGTCGGGCGCATTGCGCCGCTGCACAACGCGGCCGACGACGTCTGCACCCGCGCTGTCGACCAGTCGTGCGAGCTCGTCCAGCTCCCCGCTCACCTGCTCCTCGGTCATGCCCGGAAAGATCACCCCCACCAGAATGATCCGCTCCCGGAAGGTGCGTTCAATGAGCGTCCCCGGCAACACGTTGCTCAAGAGAGCATTCCCGGATGGATGTCGATGTCGGCCACCTTGCGCACGGGCCCGGCCAGGTATGTCGTCGCCTCCTCATCGGCGCCGAGCGTCACCTCCAGAATCCCGCCGGGATTGCGGACACGCACCGCGCCGCCACGCTGCACCGCACCCCAACTCCGGGCAGCGGCGGCGGCGGCCACGCTGCCCGTGCCACAGGCCAGGGTCTCGCCGGCCCCCCGCTCCCACACCCGGAATTCGAGGAGCTCTCCCTGCTCGTCCGCACTGGGCGTGATCCATTCGACGTTGATGCCACCGCTGAAAGCCGCTTGCAGCTTGGGCCCCAGTTCGGCGATGTCCACCGCCGTCGTGTCGGGACCGAGGAGAACGAGGTGCGGATTCCCGACATCGACCGTACGGGCCCGCCGGTCGTCGAACTCCTGCGCCTGGTCGGGGCCGAGCCGGGCCGGGCCCATGTCGACGCTGGCCGTCGCCCATCCGGGCGCTCCCGCGGTGTAGTCGATCGTCCGGACGCCGCCGGCGGTGGCGACCGTGAAGCGCGGCGGCGACACCAGGCCGGCATCGACGGCGGCCTGGGCCAGGCAACGGATGCCGTTGCCGCTCATTTCAGCCTGCCCGCCGTCGGCGTTGTGCAATTCCATGGAGAGGTCGGTCCCGTCGCGGCCAGGCCCGACCCTGATGATGCCGTCGGCCCCGATCCCCCGGCGCCGATCGGCCAACAGGCGGACCTGGGCCACCGAGAACCTGATGGCGTCCTCGGGGTCGAGCACCACGAGGAAGTCGTTCCCCGCGCCCTCGTGTTTGGTGGCCCGCATCCCACCATTCTCGCAGCTGGGGTCGTTCAGCCGTGCACGGCGAGAGCGTTTTCCACCAGGTCCTGGGCCTCTTCGCTGCTCCCCGCCCAGCGCACCCGGGGGTCGCGGCGGAACCAGGAGGCCTGGCGCCGGGCGAACTGGCGGGTGTGCCGCATCGCCTCCTCCAGGCAGCCGTCCAGGGCTGCACCGTTCTCCACGTGGGCCAGGATCTCGCGGTACCCGAGCGCCTGGCGGGCCGTGCGCGACAGGCCTGCCGGGCGAGCGGCCAGTGCCCGCACCTCCTCCACCAGGCCGGACTGCACCATGTGGGCGAAGCGGGCCGCAATGCTGGCGTCGATCTCCTCGGTCGGCCGGGCCAGGCCCACCTGGACCGTGGCGCTCTCGGGGTAGGCCTCGAGCCCCGGACCGAAGGTCGAGAAGGGTCGGCCCGACCCCAGGGTGACTTCCAAGGCGCGGACCACCCGCCGGCGGTTGCCGGGCTCCATCCGCGCCGCCCCGACCGGGTCCAGCGCGGCCAGACGGGCGTGCAGGTCGGCCGGCTCGACGCGGCCCTCGTCCAGCTGCGCCTCGAGGGCTGCGGCCACCTCGGGATAGCGGCCTGGAATCTCAAGATCGTCGACGACGGCACGCAGGTAGAGGCCCGTGCCCCCGACCAGGAGCGCGTGATGCCCGCGTCGGGCGATGCCGGCCAGCGCCTGGCGGGCGGCCGCTTGGAACTGCGTCAGCGTGAAGTCCTCGTCGGGATCGACCAGATCGATGAGATGGTGTGGCACGGCGGCCTGCGCCTCGGGTCCGGGCTTCGACGTCCCGACATCCATGCCGCGGTAGACACACATGGAATCGACCGAGACGATTTCGCAGTCGCCCCGGCGCAGAGCCAGCGCCAGTGCCGCCTCCGACTTCCCCGACGCGGTGACACCGACGAGAGCGACCGCAGTCAAGCGCTCGCCACCGGGATCAACACGCGATGCCGGGGCCGCGCCACCACCTCCTCCAGCCGGCCCGAAAGGTGGTGGGGATGGCCGTCGGTCACGGTCACCCGGGCCAGCGCGCCCGCCGGCGGTGTGCCCGCAGTGGTCCCGGCCGCGAAGTGGATCAGCTTGCCCTGGCGGGTGCGGCCGGCCAGCATCGATTCGTCGCGCCGGCTGACGCCTTGGACCAGGGTCTCCTCGCTGCGTCCGATGCGGGCCTGATGGCGGGCCAGGGCGGAGCGGTCGACCACGGTCTTGAGTCGCGCGAACCGCTCGGCGATGACATCGGCCGGCACGAAGCTGGACTCCATGTCGGCGCCCCTGGTGCCGGGGCGCGGCGAGAAAATGAAGGTGTAGGCGCCGTCATACGCGGCTTCGGCGCAGACCGCCAAGGTGTCCTCGAAGTCTTCCTCCGTCTCGCCCGGGAAGCCCACGATGATGTCGGTCGTCACGGCCAGATCCGCAATGGCCGCCCGCGCCGCGGTCAACCGCTCCATGTAGCGCTGCGCGGTGTAGCCGCGCCGCATGGCCCGCAGCACGCGATCGCTCCCTGACTGCAGGGGCAGGTGCAACTGCTCGCAGACCTCGGGCGTCTCCGCCATGGCGTCGATCGTCTCGGGCCGGAGATCCTTGGGGTGCGGGCTGGTGAAGCGCACCCGCCCGATGCCGTCGACGGCGCCGACGGCGCGCAGCAGGTTGGCGAACAGCGGTCGTCGCTTCGTGATGTCGCGCCCGTAGGAGTTCACGTTCTGGCCGAGCAGCGTCACCTCGGTCACGCCGCGGCGCGCGAGGAGCTCCACTTCGTCCACAATGTCGTCGAGCGTTCGGCTGACCTCTGGACCGCGCACGGACGGGACGATGCAGAAGGCACACGAGTTGTCGCAACCGGTCTGAATATTCACCCACGCCGCGTACGGGAGCTCACGGACGGCACCGGTCCCGAGGAGCGGGTTGGTCCCCGACTCCGGTGCCGGCGCGTCGAGGATCTCCATGACGGGGCCTTCGGTCTCGGCCCGGCGCAAAAGGCCCGGCGCGCTCGTCAGGTTGTGCGTGCCGAACACGACGTCGACCCAGCCCACCTTCTCCTGAATGCGTTCGCGGTCCTTCTGGGCCAGGCAGCCGCCAACGGCGATCTGCAGGCCCGGCTTGGCGTCCACCAGCTCTTTCAGGTGGCCCAGCGTCCCGTACAGCCGCTGGTCGGCGTTCTCGCGGATGCAGCACGTGTTGAGCACCACGACATCCGCGTCCTCCATGGTTGCTGCGGGCTCCAGACCGTCGGCCACCAGCAGCCCGGCCAGCCGCTCCGAGTCGTGCTCGTTCATTTGGCACCCGAATGTGCGGATGAAATAGGAGCGGGCCATTGCCGGAGTCTAGGGAACAGGGGCGCCTAGATTTTCGAATGTGGATCGACCCAAGACGCCGCTCTTCCGGCCAGCCCGCTGGGGCCTGACCCTGGTGCCGCTGGTGGTGGCGCTGGCCGGGTGCAGCTCGGGGGGCGGCGGGTCGGCGGCGTCGGGTGGCAGCACGACCGCCGGCACCACGCCGCAACAGGCCGACGCCGCCCTCAAGAGCGCCGGCAAGAGCGTGCAGTCGGCCATGCAGCTCTACCTGGCCGCCGTGGGCGGCTGCGCGCAGAAGACGAGCCCGGTGGTCTGCCTGGAGGCGGCCGACCACACGCTCGGGGACAAGATCCACGCCTACGCCAACCTGCTCGCCCGCCACGAGCCCTTCACCACGCCGCAGGCCGCCGTCACGACGGCCCTCAATTCGGCCCAGACGCTCGCCAACAGCCTGGAGATCCTCGGCGACGCGCAGCCGACGCAGGCCAACTACAACCAGGTGCTCAACACCTTCAACATCACCGCCGCCGTCACCGCGCTGCAGGGTGACGTCAGCACGCTGGCCGGGTCGCTCGGCAAGTGATGCCCTACAGGCGGACCTCGGCTTCGTCCCCGTAGACGATGCCACGGCGGTCCGGCCGGAGCACCACCGCCCGGCCCGGCAGGCCCGTGGCGACCAGGGCGGCCTCGGCGGCGTCGCGCACCGGCGCGGCCGCGTCCGTCCGCACGATCCCGAGGAGCGACGGCCCGGCGCCGGACCAGCTGGCCGCCAGGGCGCCGGCCTCGACCAGGGCGCCCAGGATCTGCGGCGCTTCGGGGAAGAGTGCGGTGCGGGCGGGCTGATGGATGCGGTCCTCCGTCGACTCGGGGATCAGCGCGTCGGGGTCGCCCAGGCCGGCGACGAGCAGGCCCATGCGGCCGAGGTTGAAGACGACGTCCTCCCGCGACAAGGCCTCGGGAAGCACGCCCCGTGCCTCCGGGGTGGCCAGGTTGCGCTCCGGAATCACGACGACGAAGGCCAGCGCCTCGCTCAGCGGGAGCGCGGCGTGCACCGCTCTCGTCTCCACCATGGTGGCGGTGACGAGCCCGCCGAACGCGCTGGCGGCCGCGTTCTCCGGATGCCCGTCATAGGAGGCGGCCACCGCGAAGGGATCCTTGGCGCCGGCGGCGGCCGCTGCCGCTGCCGCCAGCGCAGCGGATGACCCCAGGCCGCGGGCGACCGGGATCTGCGAGCGCACGGTCACCGCGAAGCGGTCGTGACCGAGGACCTCGGTGACGACGCGGGCCGCCAGGTGGGAAGCGTCATCGAACAGGCCCGCTCCCTCGCCGTCGCTGTGCACGCGCAGCGACGGGGCCTCTTCGACCTGGACGCTCACGAAGCACTCCAGCGCCACGGCCAGCGTGTCGAATCCCGGCCCGAGATTGGCCGACGACGCAGGGGCCCGGGCGCGCACGGCGTCAGGCTAGGCGCGTCAGGACAGGCGCTGGCGAAGCGTCTCGGGCGGGATGTCCCCGTCGAGTTGGACCGGCACCAGAACCTTCTGCGTGCCCAGGGTCACGACGACCTTCCCGACCGCCGTGCCCCGGCTGGCCTGCTTCGGCACCTGCCGCGCCGGCACGAAGACGCGCGTCGCGGTGACACCGGGCCAGGTGAGCATGGAGGCCGACGACACGGTCGTGGCGCCGATCGTCGTCCCAGCCTCGCTCACATGGGCCACCACGTGACCTTGGGGCAGCACCTCGGTGGAGCCGATGAACGGGACCATGGCGTCGACCAGCGCCAGGGCGTGTAGTCCCGCCTGGGCCAGGACGACCGGGCCGGTCTGCCCGGTCACGGCGGCCAGGAGGAGCACCTGCTTGCCGTCGACGGTGCGGTCGACCGCCAGCACGTCGCCGCCACCCGCCTGGGACGTGAAGCCGGACTTCACGCCGATCACCCCTTGAATGCCGAGGAGCGGCGTGTAGGTCGAGATCGTCCCGGCGACCGGCAGCGTCACGGACGACTGCCGCACGAACCCGGCGAAGGTGGGAATGGCCATGTCGAGCCCGGCCACCTTCAAGAGATCCGAAGCCGTCGACTGTGAGCCGGGATCGACCCCGCTGGCGTCGGCGAAGTGGGAGTGGTCCATGCCCAGGTGGGCCGCTGCCGCGTTCATCTTCGCCACGAAGGCGGGAAGGCTGCCGGCGTCCCAGGTGGCCAGGAGGTCGGCGTAGTTGTCGGCCGAGTGCACCAGCAGGCCACCGAGGACGTCGGCTTCGCTGATCTGCTCGCCGACTGCGACCGCGGCGTTGGAGTCGTCGTCGACCGCGGCGTTGTCGTAGTCGACGACGTCGGCCTGGGTGATGGTGATGGTGGGGCCGGACTGGCCCGGCGCGACCGGGTGGTCGTGCAGCACGACGTAAGCCGTCATCAGCTTGGTCAGGCTGGCCACCGGCGCCGCCTGCTCGGGCCCCGAGGCCACGCTGACAGCCATGGACGGGATGGACACGGCGCCTTGGCCCACGGTCGGCCACGGCAGCGTGACGGTCCGTGCCGGGACATGCACCGTCCGGGTCAGCACGGAGGTGACGGCGGGTGCCGGCTCGGGTCTGGTCAGCTTGAGGCCGACGTACGCGCCGGCTGCGACGAGCAACAAGAGGAACGCCAACAGGAACGACCGGCCACGGCGCCGCCGGCGGCGCCGGTGCGACGTCGTGCCGTGCTTGCCGTGTTCGGGGGCGGGTGGGGGCGGGGGTGCCGGCTCGTGCAACGAGTCGAGCCGGAACGGCGCCACCATGAACGGTGGCGCCGGTGCTTCCGGGCTCACGTCCTGCTCAGCCCGTCAAGCTCCTCTGGGGTCATCAGGACCGCCCGTGCCTTGGAGCCCTCACTCGGGCCGACGACACCGGCCTGCTCGAGGAGGTCCATGAGGCGCCCGGCGCGGGCGAAGCCGACGCGCAGTTTCCGCTGGAGCATGGAGGTGGAACCTAGCTGCGAGCGGACCACCAGATCGCGCGCCTGCTTCAACAGCTCGTCGTCGTCGTCACCCATCCCGTCGTGGCCCGAGGGCCGCTCGTTGACGTTTTCGATCCCGACGATGGCCTCGGCCTGGCCGCCCTGGGCGTGCCAGTGGCGGACCACGTCACGCACCTCCTCCTCGGAGACCCACGGGGCCTGCAGTCGGCGCGGAATGTTCGAGGAGGCCGTCAAGAGCAACATGTCCCCCTTGCCGATGAGGCGCTCGGCGCCGGGCTGGTCCAGGATCACCCGGCTGTCGGCCAGGGACGACACCGAGAAGGCCATGCGGCTCGGGATGTTGGCCTTGATCACCCCGGTGATGACGTCGACCGACGGACGCTGGGTGGCGATGACGAGGTGGATGCCGACGGCACGGGCCATCTGGGCGATGCGCACAATGGAGTCCTCGACGTCACGGGCCGCCACCATCATGAGGTCGTTCAGCTCGTCGACGATGACGAGGATGAAGGGCAGCGGCTGCGGCGGCTCGGGCTCCGGGTCGAGATCGGCCTCGTCGTCGACGGCCGCGTGCTCCTCGCCGAGGGCCCGCGCCGCCACCTCGCGCATGCGGCGACGGTCGGACTGCGGCGGCGGCGCGATGAGCCCCTGCTCGACCAGCTGGTTGTAGCCCGTGATGTCGCGCACGCCGTTCTCGGCGAGCATGTCGTAGCGGCGCTCCATCTCCTTGACCGCCCAGGCGAGGGCGTTGGCCGCCTTCTTGGGGTCGACCACGACGGGATTGAGGAGATGCGGGAGGCCGTCGTACTGGCCCAATTCCACGCGCTTGGGGTCGACCAGAATCATCTTGACCTTGTCCGGGGTGTCCCGCATGAGGATCGACGTGATGATGGAGTTCATGCAGGAGGACTTGCCCGACCCCGTCGAGCCGGAGATCAGGATGTGCGGCATTTCGGCCAGGTTCGCCATGACGGCCCGGCCGGCGATGTCGCGGCCCATGGGCACCTCGAGGGGGTGCGTGGTGGCGGTCGGCGTGGCCTCGTTCGACTCGAGGATGTCGCGCAGGGAGACCAGCTGGCGCGTCCGGTTCGGCACCTCGACACCGATGGCCGACTTGCCCGGGATCGGCGCCAAAATACGCACGTCGGGTGACGCCATGGCATAGGCAATGTCCTTGGAGAGGCTGGTAACCCGGGCCACCTTGACCCCGGGTCCGAGCTCGAGCTCGTAGCGGGTGACCGTCGGCCCGACGCGGCAGCCCACCAGCCTGGTCTCGACGCCATGGGCCTCCAGCGCCAGCACGAGGTCCTCGCCCAGCGCATCGATCTGGCGCTGGTCCTGGCGCATCTTCTTCGAGGCTTTTAACAGAGACATGGACGGCAGCGTCCACTCTCCGGGGGCACGAGCCGGCGCGGGGGCAAGCGGCAACGGGACCGACGCCACGGCTACGGGCATGGGATCGGGCTCGTCGAACTCGTCGATCGGCTCCGCGTCCACCTCCTCTTCGTCTTCGTCGACGTCGGGCGGCAGACCGTCCGCCTCCGCGTCGAAGGGGACACGACGGGACGAGGCGTCCTCCACGGGAGCGTCGGCGCCGAGATCCGAAGTGATCACGAACGGCTTGCCCTGCCACAGGGCGGAGAACGTGCGACCGACGTTCTTGGCCGCCGAGCTGAACGAATGCCCGGCGGTGGCGAGGGACACGCCGGTCGCCACCAGGACGGCCACGAAGATGACGGCGACGAGGAGGACGGCGGCGCCGGCCGAACCGATGCCGGCGTGCAGCGGGCGGCCGACGGCGGCACCCAGGAAGCCGCCGGCGTCCTTGAGCGACGCGTGGTTCGAGAAACCCGGCGTGCTCTTGGCCAGCTCGGCCAACCCGCAGATGCCGAGCACGCCCAGCACCGACCCCACGGCCAGGCGCCACGGATCGGCCCACTCGTGCTCCCGGTCCTCGTCCTCGTCCTCGGCTTCGTCGTCGTCGCGGCCGGCCCGGTCGAACAGCAGGGCGGCGCCGGCGCCGAGCGAGACGAGCGGGAGGAGGACGCGGACCCAGCCGGCCAGCAGCGCCAGGCCGGTATTGACGGCGCCGCCGACGGGGCCCAGCTGCTGGCCCCACAGGGCCAGAGCCAGGAGGACGCCGAGCGTGATCAGCCCGACGGCCCACAGGTCGCGGGCCTGGCGCCGCCAGAACGGTGGGCGCGCCGGCTCCGGGCGCCGGGCGCGCGCCGGCGCCTTCTTGTTCGTCTTCTTGGTGGTCTTGCGCGCGGCGGGGCGCGACGCGGTGCCCCCTCGGGTCTTCGTCACCACAGTGCCGTCGAGATTACTGGCTGACCTGGTGCTTTTTGTGGACACTCCACCGGTTGAAATACGAACATATGTTCGCTATTGTAGCTCTCCATGGCACTTCGTTGGGCCCTGGCCGAGCAGGAGACGGGCCGCACGCTCTTCGCCGACGAGCGGGTGGCCGAACGGCATGTGGGCAAGGGCGCCTACGCCGGGATGGAGTTCCTCCATGTGAACGCCCGCACCATCATCAACACGGTGCCGGCGGAGAGTCCGATGCCCTTCCGGCACACGCTCAACCCCTACAGAGGTTGCAGCCATGCCTGCGTCTACTGCTTCGCCCGGCCAACGCACGACTACCTGGGCCTCGGGATCGGGGCCGACTTCGAGCGCAAAATCGTGGTCAAGGTCAACGCGGTCGAGCGGTTGCGGGCCGAGCTGCGCGCCCCGGCCTGGGACGGCGACCACATCGCCATGGGGACCAACACGGATCCCTACCAACACGCCGAGGGCAAGTACCACCTGACCCGGGGCATCGTCGAGACGCTCTCGGGGGCACGCAACCCGTTCAGCATCCTGACCAAGTCGACGCTGATCCTGCGCGACGCCGCCGTGCTGGCCGCGGCCAGCGAACGCACCGAGGTCGGCGTGAGCTTCTCCATCGGCACGCTCGACCGCTCCGTCTGGAAGCTGACCGAGCCGGGCACTCCCCCGCCGGACCGGCGGGTCGAGGCCCTGCGCCGCCTGACGGACATGGGCATCCCCTGCGGCGTACTGGTGGCACCCGTCCTGCCCGGACTCTCGGACTCCGAGGCACAGTTGACCGAGGTCGTCGAGGCCTGCGCCGAGGCCGGGGCGGAGTCGATCTCCGGCGTGGCCCTGCACCTGCGCGGCCCGGTGCGGGGCCACTACTTCGACTGGCTGGAGAGGGAGCGGCCCGATCTGGTCGGATTGCACCGCGAGCGCTTCCGGCGCGGCGCCTACCAGCAGGACGAGGAACGCCAGCGCATTGAGGGCATCGTGAAGGTGGCGGCGCGGCGATGCGGCGTGACGGGCCGGAACCGCTATCGCGGGACGTCGCCCGCCGGGGCCGGGGCCGGGGCCCGGGGTGGCGGTGGCGCACCGGCGGCGAGCGACACTGAGCCGGGCGGCGATGGCGGCAGCAATGGCGGCCAGCAGCTGCGCCTTCTCTGAGGGGCGCGTCAACCAGGGGGCGCCTGCTCCCTATGATCGCGAACTCATGCCAGGCGGACCGTCGATGTGGAGGGCGAGCCGTCGGGCCGCCAGGGGGCTGGTGACACTCTTTGCCGCCTCGGCGCTCGCCGTGCTGGCACCGGGAGGACCGACATCGCCCGCGTCCCCCTCGGCGTCGGCGGCGGTGCCGATCCCGGGCGCGACCAACGGCTCCTACGCCATCATCGACGCCGCTGGGGGCGTCATGACCTTCGGTGGGGCCGCCTACGACGGGGACACCCTCGAAGTGCCGCTGGCCAAGCCGATCGTCGACGGCGTGGCCGATCCCAATGGCGGCTACTGGCTCGTCGCGTCGGACGGCGGCGTGTTCTCCTTCGGGGCCGCTCAGTTCTGGGGCTCCACAGGCGGCATCGCGCTCAACAAGCCCATCGTCGGCATGGCCCCGACGCCCGACGGCAACGGCTACTGGCTCGTTGCGTCGGACGGTGGCATCTTCGCCTTCGGCGACGCGCAGTTCTGGGGCTCCACAGGCGGCATCGCGCTCAACAAGCCCATCGTCGGCATGGCGACCACGGCC
>DATCEZ010000142.1:0-4747 GCA_036509775.1 Acidimicrobiales bacterium | reverse complement strand
GCCGAGCTCAACGATGTCGGCACCGGCCGCGAAAATCCGCCGCCCGCCCCAGAGCACGACAGCGCCCGGCGGGTCGTCCTGCAGGCCGGTGGCCACGCCGTGCAACTGCGCCAGCACGGCGCCGGAGAGCGCGTTGGCCTTCGGGCGGTCCAAGCGGATGAGCGCCACGCCGTCCGGGCGGCGCTCCACCGTGACGAAGGTCTCAGCCATGAGCGCACCGTACCGGAACCGATCCTCGACGACTCATTCGGCCAGAAGGCTCTCTGCCGCCTGGTAGGGATCGAGCTCGCCCGCGGCCAGCGCCTTCACGGCGGTGTTGAACTCCTCGCCGGCGACCAGCTCGTCCACCTTGAACTCGGTGCGGGCCAGCAGCACCCGGCGCAGCTCCTGAGCCACCCGGTCGGTGCGGCGGACCGCCAGCTGGCCCGATCCGACCAGATGGTCGCGGTGCGCGGCCACGGCGCGCCACATGTCGCCGATGCCGTCGCCGCCCGTCGCGGTCGTCTCGACGATTTCGGGCCGCCACGCCCCCGGTCGCGCCAGGTCCAGCATCTGCTCCAGGTCGCGTCGGGCCTCGCTCACGCCGGGTCGGTCCGCCTTGTTGATCACGAAGACGTCGGCGACCTCCAAGAGGCCGGCCTTGCTCGCCTGCATGGCGTCACCCCAGCCGGGCGTCACCACTACCACCGTGGTGTCGGCGGCCGAGGCGATGTCCACTTCCATCTGCCCCACGCCGACCGTCTCGACGATGACGAGGCCCAGCCCGGCGGCGCCGAGCAGGCGGATGGCATCGGGAACGGCCAGGGACAGCCCGCCCAGGTGCCCGCGCGTGGCCATCGACCGGATGAAGACGGTCGGGTCGAGTGTGTGCTGACCCATGCGCACGCGGTCACCCAGGATGGCGCCCCCGCTGAAGGGCGAGGTCGGGTCCACGGCCAGCACCGCCACCTGCGGGATCCCCGTCCCGTCCGGCCAGCCGCCCCGCACCTCGGTGATGAGCCGGTCCGTCAAGGTGGACTTCCCTGAGCCGGGCGCGCCGGTGAGCCCGACGGAGTAGGGCACGTCGGACCGGTAGGCGAGCTCCGCCACCGCCGTCGCCGACGCACCGCCGCGCTCGACGTAGGAGAGGAGGCGGGCCAACGCGACGCGGTCGTCGGCGCGGGCGCGTTCGAGCAGCGCCGCCGGCTCTGTCGGCAGCGCGCTCACCGACAGGTCACCTTCGCCCCCAGCGAGCAGAGCGCGCCGGGCAGGTCCTCGTAGCCCCGGCCGATGTGGTGGGCACCGCTCACCACCGTCTCGCCGTCCGCCACCAGCCCGGCCAGCACCAGGGCCACACCGGCGCGGATGTCGGGGGCACGCACGGGCGCGCCGGAGAGGCGGGGCACGCCGCGCACCACGGCATGATGCCCCTCGGTCCGGATGTCGGCGCCCATGCGCCGCAGCTCCTCGACGTAACGGAACCGCCCGGAGAACAGGTTCTCGGTCAGGATCCCCACACCGTCGGACACCGTCAGCATCGCCACGAGCAGCGGGCTGTAGTCGGTCGCCACGCCCGGGTACGGGAGCGTCGCCACGTCCGCCGCCACCAAGCGCCCGTCGGCGCCGGCCCGCAGGCCGTGGGGGCCCATGTCCGTCGTGACGCCCATTTGGGCCACCTTGCGCAGCAGCATCTCCATGTGCTCGGGCCGGGCGTCGGCGACGGTGACCTCGCCCCCCGCCATGCCCACCGCGGCCAGGTACGTGGCGGCCACCACCCGGTCCGGCACGACAGCGTGGTGGGTGGGCCTCAGCGCCTCCACACCCTCGATCTCAATGCGCGACGTGCCGGCGCCGCGCACGACGGCGCCCATGTCGCAGAGCATGGCGGCGAGGTCGGCCACCTCGGGCTCCTTCGCCGCGTTCTCAATGATCGTCGTACCCTTGGCCAGAACCGCGGCCATCAGCAGGTTGTCCGTTGCCGTGTGGCTCGGGTATTCCAGAACGACCCTCGTGCCGACCAGCCGGCCTCCGGGCACCGTGCCGCGCACCTCGCCGTGCGATGACTCGAAGCGGGCGCCCATGGCGCTGAGGCCGCTGAGGTGGAAGTCGATCGGCCGGTCCCCGAAGTCGTCCCCACCCGGCAGCGGCACCCGCACGGAGCCGCAGCGCGCCAGCAGGAGGCCGAGGACGACGACCGAGGCCCGCATCTTCTCGAAGAGCTCGTAGGGGCCCGACGGCACCAGCTCGCCGTCGGGCGGAGTGGTCACGGTGACATCCCCGTTGTCGAGGCGCTCCACCTGCGCGCCGATGCCGCGCAGCACCTCCGCCATGACGTTGACATCGGAAATGCGAGGGACGTTGGAGAGCACGGTGCGACCCTCGGCGAGTAGGCAGCCCGCCATCAGCTTGAGAGCTGAATTCTTCGCACCGCCTGCCCTGACGGTGCCCCGGAGTGGGCCGCTGGGCTCGACGACGATCTCATCCACGACCCCAAGTATCGCCGCTGGGAGGTGACCGGACCGGCAAGGGACGATCGGTGACCAAGTATGGTCATGGCCGTGGTGACGTCGCCCCAGGCCCCCGACCGCAACCTCGCCATGGACCTCGTGCGGGTGACCGAGGCAGCTGCCATGGCAGCCAGCCGCTGGATGGGCCGCGGTGACAAGCTCGGAGCCGACGGTGCCGCCGTCGAAGCCATGCGGACCGTGCTGTCCAGCGTGCCGATGGACGGGATCGTCGTCATCGGCGAGGGCGAGAAGGACAACGCACCGATGCTCTTCAACGGGGAGAGGATCGGCGACGGCACTCCCCCGCTCACCGACATTGCGGTGGACCCCATCGACGGCACCACGCTCACCGCCCAGGGCCGGGGCGGCGCCCTGGCCGTCATCGCCGTGGCCGAACGCGGCGCGATGTTCGACCCCGGCCCCTGCGTCTACATGGAGAAGCTGGCCGTGGGCCCCCGGGCCAAGGGGGCGTGCGACATCCGGCGCACACCGACAGAGAACCTCAACGCCCTCGCCGAGGCCCTCGGCCGCCCGGTCCGGGACCTGACCGCGGTCATTCTGGACCGGCCCCGCCACGATGCCCTCGTGGCCGAGGTGCGGTCCACCGGGGCGCGGATCCGCCTCATCTCCGACGGGGACGTGGCGGGCGCCATCGCCACCGGTTGGCCCGGCGCGGGGACAGACATCCTCCTGGGCATCGGGGGCACGCCCGAGGGCGTGATCGCAGCCGCGGCGCTCAAGTGCATGGGCGCGGAACTGCAGGGCAGGCTCTACCCGCGCAACGAAGAGGAGCGCGTCGCCGCACTCGAGGCCGGGTACTCGCTCGACGCCGTGCTGACGACCGACGACCTGGTGAAAGGCAACAACTGTTTCTTCGCCGCCACGGGCATCACCGACGGCGAGCTGCTGCAGGGTGTGCAGTACCACGAGTTCGGGGCGACCACCCAGTCACTGGTGATGCGCTCCAAGTCGGGCACCTTGCGCAAAATCGACGCCAGCCACGCCTTGACCAAGCTGGCCGAGTACTCGTCGATCTCCTTCGACTGAAGCTACCTGGCGGTTTCGGCTGAGCGCAGCCAGGAGGCGGCGGCCGGTCCGGCCGCCGGAACGACGCTAGGCGGCGTTGTCGGCGGCCACAGCCAGACGCAGCTCGGCCCGCTCCAGCGCACCCTCCGCGTCCGCCAGCTCCAGGTCCTCTTCGCCGTCCTCGGGGGCCTGGCCACGGCCCGACCCCAGTTCGCTGACCCGTTGGGTGGCACGCTCGCGCGCCTCCTCGGCCCTGGGCACGTCGATCTCCGAGGCCAGCTCAGCCACGCCGGCCAGCACGGTCACCCGGGTCGACAGCCCGGGGAGAGGCCCGTCGCCGTCGGCCAGGCCCTCGGCCGCGCCGGGGCTGGTGTCGACCTGGAGGAAGCCGCCGTGCACCGCGAGACGCACCGTTCCTTCCGCCTGCTCGACCTTGACCTCGCAGTGCACCACGTCGCCCACCAGGGGCGTGTGGCCGTCGAGGACCGTGAGGTCCCCTTCGGAGGTGGCCAACACGACCGAGGTCGCGCCGCCGGCGAAGAGCGACTGCTCGGGGGTGACGATCTCCACGCCGAAGACGCCGTCGGCCATCAGCCTGCCTCGGCCTCGAGGGTGCGCGCCTTCTCGAGCACGGACTCCACGCCGCCGACGTTGAGGAAGGCCTGCTCGGGCACGTTGTCGAGGTCGCCGTTGGCCAGCGCCTCGAACGACTCGACCGTCTCGTCGATCGGCACGTTGATGCCCGGCACGCCGGTGAAGACCTCGGCCACGAAGAACGGCTGCGACAGGAAGCGCTGCACCTTGCGGGCCCGGCTCACCGTCACCCGGTCCTCCTCGGACAGCTCGTCCATACCGAGAATGGCGATGATGTCCTGCAGCTCCTTGTAGCGCTGCAGGATCTCCTGCACCCGGCGGGCGACGGCGTAGTGGCGGTCACCGACGATCTCGGGCGCCAGGATGTTCGACGTCGAGGCCAGCGGGTCGACGGCCGGGTAGATGCCCAGGGCCGCGATCTGGCGTGACAGCTCCGTCGTGGCGTCGAGGTGCGTGAAGGTCGTGAACGGAGCCGGGTCGGTGTAGTCGTCGGCAGGGACGTACACGGCCTGCAGCGAGGTGATCGACTTGCCCTTGGTGGAGGTGATCCGCTCCTGCAGCTCTCCCATTTCGTCGGCCAGCGTGGGCTGGTAGCCCACGGCCGACGGCATGCGGCCGAGCAGGGTGGAGACCTCGGAGCC
>DATCEZ010000141.1:0-13606 GCA_036509775.1 Acidimicrobiales bacterium | reverse complement strand
GCCGAGGTCCTGGGCCTCACCGTGCTGTCACCTCCGTACCGCATGGAAGGCGAGCAGATCGAGCGCGATATGGGTGAGCTCGTCCCGTCTCCGGTGGTCGTGCACGCGGCCATCGTCGGCTTCGGGGCGGACGACCGCGTCATTGAGCTCATCGAGTATCCGGCGGCGAACGTCGCTCCGCCAAAAGAGCAAAGACCTGCTGTCACCAGGGTCGGCATCACCCATATCGGCATGGTGTGCGACGACATCGCCACCACGCGCTCCGAGCTGGAGAGCCGCGGTGTCGACTTCCTGACTGCCGGCATCGCCGACGTCGCCGGACTCCGGACGACGTGGTGTCACGACCCGTGGGGGACGGTGATCATCCTCATGGAAAAGCGCGAGGAATCCCGTCCCTACTGGGGGCAGTGGACGGCATAGCGGGCTCTGTCGCGGCGCGCCGGCACCCTTTTTACGGTGCCCGTTGACCCGTCGTGACACGTGACGGACGTTGTATCTGACGCATTTGCATGCCGTCAGAGCGAATTTTGAGCACAAATATCTACATTCGTGCCCGGAAAGATGTGCATCACTAGGCGCGCGTCGGCCACAATGGGCGCCATGAACAAGAGAGAACTAGCAAAAGCAGTCGCAGTCCAGGCCGATGTCGAGCTGAAGACCGTGATCACCGTCATCGACGGATTCACTGATGTCGTCACCGCCGTCGTCTCCAAGGGTGAGCCGGTTTCCATTCCCGGCTTCGCCAAGTTCGTCAAGGTGAACCGGGCGGCGCGCATGGGCCGTAACCCGGCCACTGGTGAGGCGATCCGGATCAAGGCCTCCAAGAAGGCGCGCATCACGCCGGTCAAGGCGTTCAAGGATGCCGTCCTGGCCCCGGCCACGGCGCCCAAGCTGGTGAAGGGTGCATTCCCCACCAGCGACGCCGCCGTCGCCGCTGCCGGCAAGTCCGCCGCACCGGCTGCCGCCAAGAAGGCGCCGGCTCGGGCTGCCAAGAAGGCGCCGGCTCGCAAGACCACGGCGCGCAAGGCCACGGCGCGCAAGGCCACCGCCCGCAAGGCACCGGCCCGCAAGGCCCCTGCACGCAAGGCTCCGGCGCGCAAGGCCCCGGCCAAGCGGGCTCCCGCCAAGAGGGCTGCGAGAAGGTAGTACGCAAGGCCGGTCCCCCCACCCGGGACCGGCCTTCTGCGGCCCTGGTCCGATGGACGAGCCGCGCAACGACGTGAGCGCAACCGAGAATCGGGGCGCTCCCCCTCCCGAACAGCTGGCTGATCGGCCCCTCACAGAGCCGCATCCCGACCGGTTGTCGCCCGATGATCCCGCTTTCGCGCAGATCATCCGGGCCCATACCCAGGCCCTGAGCGTGGGCGACGACACCTATGTCGACCCACGCTCGGGCTATACGGTCCTCACCGCCGGCTACCTGGCGCGCCGCGGCCACTGTTGCGAGTCGGGCTGCCGGCACTGTCCCTATCTCCGGTGAACCGTGGCCGCCCCTGGTCCGTCTGAGTCGTCGTGGGCGGAGAACACCACGGGTAGCGGGACTGCCTCCTATGCTCCAGGCGGCACGCGGCGCGGACGGAACGGGTACGGCATGACCGACATCTCACAAGGTCCAGGATGGTGGTTGGCCTCCGACGGCAAGTGGTACCCGCCTGAACTATGGACCGGTCCGCCGTCGACAGGACCGGCTGGCGCCCCGATCGAAGACCAACCGGAGCAACCGACCTCTCCCGCGCAGCCCGAGTACGGCACGCAGCCGGGCTATGCCGCGCAGCCCAGCTCTCCAGCACAACCGACCTACCCGCCACAAGGGCCCCCCGCCGCACCGGGCTTGGGCGGGTCCGTCCCTCCCACCCAACCCCCATACGGCGCTGCGCCCTACGGCGCCACCCCCTACGGCGCCACCCCCTACGGCGCCACTCCCCCTGGCGGCCCGCCTTCGTACGGCGCTACTCCTTACAGCCCGACTCCCTATTACGCCCCCGGCACTCCCTACGCGCCCTACGGCCAGGGCGCTCCATCCAAGACGAACGGTCTGGCGATCGCCGCTCTGGTCTGCGGCATCGCCGGGTTCATCCTCTTCATTCCAGCGGTGCTCGGGATCATCTTCGGCTTCATCGCACGCGCCCAAGTCAAGAACTCCAACCGAACCCAGAAGGGTGAGGGCATGGCTCTCGCCGGCATCATCGTCGGCTTCGCCTGGCTCGTGGTACTGGTCTTGATCATCGTTTTCGGCAATCACAACAACAACGCGAACGCCGTCATCAACCCGGCCGGGTTTCCGCTGCAACTGCTCCTCGGCGGCCACGCCAACTAATCAACGAAACACCTTTCAACGAAACACCTTCTCGGGGGAGGAACGTACGAGTGCAAGGTCTGCTCTATGGCGTCCGCGGTGACCGCTGGACCCCACCGGACGAATCCAACAGCCTCATGCGCGGGCTGTCCCGCACGCCGATGCGCCTCGAGGAGCTCGAACGGCCGAAGCTGCTGCGCGACGACTGGTGCGTCGCCAAGACGCGCCTGACCGGCATCTGCGGCTCCGACGCCAAAATGGTCTTCATGGACTTCGGGGACGACTTCGGCGACGACGGCGCGTTGAACGGGTTCTTCACCTTCCCGACCGTCTTCGGGCACGAGGTTGTGGCCGATGTCGTCGAGGTCGGTCCGGCGGTGACGACCCTCGAGGTCGGCCAGCGAGTCGTCCTCAACCCCTGGCTCTCCTGTGGCCCGCGCGGCATCGACCCACCGTGTCCGTCCTGTCAGGACGGCGACTACAGCCTGTGTTGGCATTTCACCCAGGGACCAATCGCCGCGGGCATCCACACCGGCACGTCGAAGGACGCCCCCGGCGGCTTCGCCGACTACCTGCCGGCTCACGAGTCGATGCTCATTCCCGTCCCGGACGATCTGAGCGACGAAGTGGCGGTGATCGGGGACCCCTTCGCCGTGTCGCTGCACTCGGTGACGCGGCATCCGCCTCCGCCGGGCGGCAAGGTCCTCGTCTACGGCGCCGGCGCGCTGGGCAGCACGGCGGTGGCGATCCTCAAGGCGCTCTATCCCGACGTCGAGGTCATGGTCGTCGCCCGCTGGCCCGCGCAGGCGGCCCTGGCGCGCAAGCTCGGAGCCACGGTGGTCGACCCCTTCCCCGTCGAGCAGCTGCTCGAGGAAGCGGCGGCGTGGTCGGGCGGCGTCCTCAACAAGTTCGAGGGCGCCACGCTCCCCATGGCGCACCCCGGTGGGTTCGACGTCGTCTACGACACCGTCGGCACGGCGCAGACGGCCGAAATCGGCGTCCGTCTCCTGAAGCAACGCGGCACCATGGTCAAGAGCGGCGTGCACGCGCCCGAGCGCTGGGAGTGGTCCCCCTTGTACTTCAAGGAGATCTCCTGGGTCGGGTCCAACGCCTTCGGGGTCGAAGAGGTCGACGGGGTGCGCATGCACGGCATCGCGCAGTACCTGCGCCTGGCTTCCGAGGGTCGGATCGACATGACCGGCATGCTCACCCACACCTTCCGGCTGCAGGACTGGATCGAGGCCTTCACGGTGCTGGCCAACCAGGAAGAGAGCGGCGCCATAAAGGTCGCCTTCGACTTTCGCTGAGCCGCCTGACTCCAGGCACTCAAAGGGGTAGCGTCGCGGGTGGCGCACGCGCCGAGAGCCGACCCAAAGGGGGCCTCATGACCACGAGCCCGTCCATCACCGACCCGGACTTCGCCTTCGACCCGAAGTGGGGCATTGAATCGCCGTCGACGACCATGTTCGACTTCGACTACACGGGAGGGCGGGATCAGCTCCTGCGCCTCTACGACAAGGGCACCCGACGCCAGTGGATCGGCAGCGATCGGCTCGACTGGGACACCGACGTCGACCTCACCAACCCCGTCGGCATGCCCGACGAGATCATGCCGATCTTCGGCACGCCGTGGTGGGACGACATGGACGAGGAGCGGCGGGGCGAGCTGCGTCGCCACGTCGAGGCCTGGCGCTTCAGCCAGTTCATGCACGGCGAGCAGGGCGCGCTGATCTGCACGGCCAAGATCGTGCAGACGGTCCCCGACATCGACTCCAAGTTCTACGCCGCCACGCAAGTCATCGACGAGGCGCGCCACGTCGAGGTCTACAGCCGCTACCTGCACGAGAAGGTGCAGCTGGTGTATCCGCTCAACCGCTACCTCAAGGCACTGCTCGACGATGTCATCTCCGACAGCCGGTGGGACATGACGTATCTCGGCATGCAGGTGCTCATTGAGGGGCTGGCGCTGGCCGCCTTCGGTGTCATCCGCAACAACGCCCAGAACCCGTTGGCCAAAGCGCTGAACGCGTACGTGATGCAGGACGAGGCGCGCCACGTCATGTTCGGCCGTCTGGCGCTGCGCGACTACTACCCGCAGCTGACCGAGGCCGAGCGCGGCGAGCGGGAGGACTTCTGCATTGAGGCCTGCTACCTCATGAGGGACCGCTTCCTGGGCGACGAGGTGTGGGAGCGCCTCGAGCTCCCGGCCGAAATCGGCGTCTACGTGGAGAACAGCGAGACGCTGCGGGAGTTCCGCAACTTCTTGTTCATGCGCATTGTGCCGATCCTGCGTGACATCGGCCTGTGGGGGCCCAAGCTGCGTGCGGCCTTCGAGGAGATGGGGGTGATCGGGTGGGCCGACGCCGACATCGACGCGGAGATGGCCAGTGACGAGAAAGCGGCCGAGGATCTGGACGAGGCCCACGACGCCCGCATGGCGCACGTGAAGGCGGTGGCCGAGGAGGCCTGAACCGGCCGCGGGCGGCGGGGCGGTACCGTTCCCGGGACAGGCGGTCCTGCTCTCTACCCACGGAGGCGACGAGTGAAGCTCACGAGGTTCCATCACGTGTCGGTGAACGTCAGCGACGCCGAGTTGTCCGACATGGTCTCGTTCTACGGCGACCTCTTCGGCTTGGACTCCAAGGATCGCCCCGAGATCCCGGGCGTCCCCGGCCACTGGTTCCGCGTCGCCGACCAAGAGCTGCACGTCGTGGGGGCGCCGCCGCGGGGAACGCCGATCGATTCGACCGGGAACCACTACTGCGTTGCAGTGGAGGATCTCGACAAGGCCATCGTTGAGCTCGAAGAGCGCAACATCCCCTACGAGCGGGCCGTCCAGGGGGCGGGGACGGTGCAGATCTGGATCAACGATCCGGCCGGGAACACGATCGAGCTGCAACAGGACCGAGCGGCGCAGAAGCCGTAGTCCGTTCCATCTACCGCGACCGCTTCCATTCATGCTCGTCTCGGCGGTGATCTTCGATCTCGACGACACCCTCATTGAGGACATCCGAACGACCGAGTCCTCCTATGAAGAGGTGCGACGGCGCCTGGTGGGCGACCGGGGCGAGGGGTCGTGGCAAGGCATGCGCGACGCCGTCCGGGCGGTCTGGCAGGGCGGACCCGACTATGGCCTCCGTGTGGACCTGGGCTTCGCCTCGTGGGAGGGGCTCTGGTCGACCTTCGAGGGGAACGATCCCGTGCTCGACGCCGTGTTGGAATGGCTGCCCACGTTCCGGCGCGAGGCCTGGAGCGCCGCGCTGGCCACGCTGGGCCTCCACGACCTCGACCTCGTCCCCACCGCCGAGAAGATCTTCGTCGAAGCCCAAGTGGGCGGCCATCCCCTGCTGCCCGGCGCCGCCGAGGCGGTCCGCCGGCTCAAGACGCGCCATCGGCTCGGCCTTTTGACCAACGGGCCCTCGGACATTCAGCGGTTGAAGCTCCAGGGGACCGGTCTGGCCCCTCAGTTCGAGAGCCTGGCCATCTCCGGGGAGATGGGCGTGGGCAAGCCTGAGCCGGCCGTGTTCGCTGAGATCCTGGGCCACCTGGAGACAGAGCCCCACGACGCCGTGATGGTCGGCGACAGCTGGGCACGGGACATCGAAGGCGCCCTGGCCGCCGGGCTCCCCTCGGTGTGGATCGCGTCGGGGCGCCCGGTGCCGGCGCCGCAGGAGGGCGTCACGGTCATCGGATCGATCGCGGAGCTCGCAGACGCCCTGGCCTAACGAACTACCCGTCCACCTGGCCCGTCCGCCCCTGCGTCCTGGCAGAACGGGTCGAGCCCAGAAAAGCTCAGCCGCCTTCGAGCGCCCGCTCCAGGCCGGCCGTGATCTGCTGGGTGGGCTCGTTGGTGTCGAGGTAGTCCCGCCAGGCGGTGACCTTGCCGTCGCCGTCGACGTCGATCACCGTGGCCCCCGTCATGGAGACGGGCACCCCGGCCTTGCCCTCACCGGGATGGAACGTCGCCGTCCCGGTCCACTCGAAGACGGCCCAGTCCTCGCCGCCGCGGATCCGGTCCACCCGCTGGTTCCAGTCCGGGAAGATGGCGTCGGTGTCCCGGGCCACTTTGTGCAGGTCGGTGGTCCACGGTGTCACCGGGTCGCAGAACCGACCGCCGGCGGCGAACAGCGCCGCGAAATCGTCCGGCCCGTCGATCGACTCGAAGGTGCGGGCCCAGGCATCCCAGTCCCTCGCGCTCCCCGGCTGCGTGCTCATCGTCTCCGTCCCTTTCCTTGACCGCTGCTGCGCAGGTTCGCCGCCTCGAAGGTGACCACCGCGTCATCGAGCGGCAGGACCACCTGGGGCTGGACGAACTGGTGCGTCTCGGCCACGAGTTTGACCGCTGTCCCCCAAGCCGTAAAACCGATGGCGTGGCGGGCGAACCCCATCGGGCCCTCGGTCACCTTGACCTCGACGACGCCCTCGCCTCCGGCCCCCAGGGCGGAGCGCTGCATCTTCTCCATGGCCGACTCGCGAGCCGAGTACATGGCTTCGGTGTAGTTGGTCAGCTCGACGTTCTGGCCCTTCTGCTTGATCGCCGTGCCGGCGGTGCGGCGGGGGGCGTAGACGAAGCTGGCGCCGAAGGCGAGCCCGACCGGCATCCAACCGGCGCGCTCGAGCAGGGTGAAGTCACGGGCCGACAGGTCGGACACGAAGGGCATGGCCAGCGCGGCGTCGGTACCCCGTCCGCTCTTGTCCTTGCCGTCCATGGGACGCACCGCGGTACCGACCAGTTCGACGTCGATGTGGTGCGGGTTCACCGTGACGTCCACCCGCACCCCGACGACGCCGTGCCCGTGCACCTTGCTGCACTCCCCGCGCAGCAGGCGCGACGCCTGGTCCACCGAGGCGTCGTGCGCGTCCGACGCCAGCGAAATGGATCCTCTCCCCCAGTTCCACACGCCGACCGGCACCGACACCACGGCGACGCCGGTCACGAGGTCCAGCGGCTCCCATCCGGCGGCGTGCAGCAGCAGCGCCTCGTCGACCGAGAGGTCCGAGGTGATCCCGCGCTCTTTCGACGGAGGCGCGGCCACGGCCAGCGACTGGGCGCCCTTCAGCATTTCGGCCCGTACGTCTTGGATGGGCGCAGTGTCGCGGTCGGCTCCCAGACTCATGACAGCCGCACCGTTGGCCGCGGCAGCACGACCGGGTCCCAGTCCTTGAAGCGACGCACCCGGTTGCCCCGCAGGGTGCAGTCAATGACCTCGTCACCGGCCGAGAGCTCCCGGGTCACCACGTCGATGGTCGCCCCGTGCAGCTCGTCGCCCACCAGTTGCTGGCGCACATGCTTGCGGGCCAGCTGCCGCGACGCCATGTGCGCCTTGCTCACCTGCTCCACCAACGCCGGGCCCATGTTGTTGCCCCAGCCGCCCATGGAGCCCTCCATGTAGTACTCGGTCATGCAGTAAGCCCACACCCGCACCGAGGCCAGGGCCGCCACCACAGCGATCGGCATGAAGCCGGCTTCAATCGACTTGGTCAGGCGTTGCCCCGCCAGGTAGGTGCTCCAGGGAACCCCGCCGGCGGGCGGCGGGCCGCCCTCGACCGTCACGGCGGTGCCGAGAAAATGGAACTCGGTCGTCCCGGTGTCCGCCACGTTGGAGACCTGGTCCATCACGCCGATCACCCCGTGGGCACCGAGCGTGCCTGCTTCCTCGAGCATGCGGCCGTACGCGGTGTGGTAGCCCTTGTTCCAGGCCTCCTCCACCCAGGGCTGCTCGAGGTTCTGCCCCCACGAGCGGTGCTCGTTCGAGACGAAGCCGTGGGGGCAGCGGTAGGTCTCCGAGTACGCCCCCGGGGTCTGTTGACCACCGATGTAGGGCGACATGCCCCGCATGGTGCCGCCCGCCCCGTACCAACCCCACTGCATGACGCAGAAGCCCTGCACCAGGGCGACCGGCTGCAGGCCGAGGTCGAGGCAGGCCGCGAAGTCGGGCACGCTCAAGCCCGAGGAGAACGAGGTGGCCTCCAGGCGGCGCAGGGCAGCCTCGGGCAGGTCGCCGTGCCGCCCACCCGGAGTGCCGGCGGCGCCTGCCGCGTCAAAAGGGTCGGCCGAGCCCGGACCCGAGACGTCGCTCATCAGTTGTCGAGCGAAATGATGGTGGTCGGCTTGGGCAACGTGACCTCACCGCTGCGCTTCGTCACCGCCGTCCCGATCGCCAGGAACTCAATGGTGTGCGAGCCCCACTGATGCGACTTCTCCTCGAGGCGCACGCCCACGATGCCGCTGGCCTGCAACTGGGTCGCCTCGTCCTGCATGCGCGTCATGGCGAGCTCGCGCGCTTCGTAGAGGGCCTGGGTGAAGTTGGGCAGCTCGACGTTCTGGCCCATGGAGCCGAGCGCTTGGGTGAACTTGCGGTGTGCGATGTGAAACACACAGGTCCCCAGGACCAGGCCCTGGGGCGTGTGGCCCGTCTGCATCAGGGTCCAGAAGTCCTGCCCCGACAGGTCGGAGGTGAAGGGCTTGCCCTGCACGTTGCGGTACGAGGTCCCGTCCTCTGCCTTGACCGCGGTACCGAACGCGATGAACTCGGCCGAATCGCTGCCCCACTCGTAATAGTTGACGTCGAGGCGCACGCCGACGACGCCGTCGGCCCCAAGCTCCTGCGCCTCTTCCTCCATGCGGGTCATGGCGAGCTCGCGGGCCGTGTACATGGCCTCGGTCAGCTTGGTCAGCTCCTGGCTCTGGCCCCACTTCCGGGTCTGCAGGCCGATGTGGTAGATCGACGAGCCCATCACGAAGCCGAGCGGATGAAAGCCGGCCTCCTTGACGAGGAGGAACTCGTTGACGGACAGGTCCGAGGTGAAGAGACCGTGCTCCAGTTCCTCGAGCCGGTGGACGGCGTCCTTGGGCAGGTCGTGGGGTACCGGTGCCGGCGCCGGTGCCGGTGCCGGTGCCGGCGGAGTTTCGACCGCCTCCCCTGGCTGCGTCGTTTCCTCGGTCACGATGGGCCTCCGATCAAAATGTTCTCGAGTGCGAGACGGGTCTGCTCACTGTTGGCCGCCTCCGCCTGCAGGATGGTGAGCAACCGGGTGAGCCAGGCATCGATGCCGACCTTCTCGCTGCGGATTCGGATGCCGCCCGAGGAATGGCCGATGGAGCAGCGGACGGTGCCGCCTTCGACCGTCGCCTCGAGCGTGTCGTCTCCGAGCGTGATGCGCACCGACTTGATCTCGTCGGACTTGCGGAAGCGTCCGGCCCGCTCCACCACAATCCGGTCGCCCAACGCGTCGGAGAGCTGAGCCACCAGCAACTTGAGCATGAGGTGCAGGTCGGTGCTGTTGGAAGCGAGCTGCGCCACCGCCATGTTGAGATCGAAGGACGCGTCGGTTCCGTCTCCCACACCTTCGATCGATCCACCTGGTGAGCCGGCAGGCTCCATTGACATCGGGCGCATCGTACCCGCCACCATCCGCCCTGGTCCCCGCAGCCCGGTGGCAAGGACTGCGACCGCGGGCGCCGCTCCGCCGCTCAGACTGGGCGAGGCTCGCAGATCACGACCGGGATGTCGCGCCCGGCCTTCTTTTGGTAGCCGTCGTAGCCCTTGTAGACGGCAACGATGTCCGGCCACATGGAGGCCTTCTCACCCGGCGACGCCGTCCGGGCCCGCATGGAGCGGGTATCGCCGTTCATCGTGACCTTCACGTCGGGGTTCGCGGCCAAGTTGAGGTACCACTGCGGATTGCGGTGGTCGCCACCCTTCGAGGCAATGAGGACCACCCGGCTCTCGTCATGGATGGGCGTGGTCAGCATGGTCGTTCGGGGCTCGCCCGACTTGCGCCCGATGGTCTCCAACTCCACCCCCGGCATCCCGAAGAGCAGCTTGGGCCAACGACCCCCGGTCAGGCGCAGCACCCCCTTGTGGGTGAGGTTCAACAGCTTGAATCCGGCGTCGACGACGGGTTTGCGTTCTTCGGTCATTTTCATCCTTGTCTCAATCTGGTTACAGATCGCCGAAACAGGCAACCAATCCGGCTGTCCCTGCGTCATGTCTCCTGTGCGTCTGCCGGTCCCTGCGTCCGTGCGTGCGATTGTGCCTGCATGTGTGCCTGCGTTCCTGCCTACGGCCACATCCTCCGTCGCCCCTGCTGCTTGCGATCAACCTATAGGGAACGGCCGTGGGTCCCGGACGCAACACCCTCGCAACGTCTGGGCCCACGTTCGTGAACTTCCGGTAAACGCCGGTTCCCGCCTGTTCTGGCGACAATTCCCTCTGTACCATTGTGCCCGCACCTCATGCGGAATCGGTTGGGAACGGCGATCTCTGATCCGACAGGGAGAAAGGTGACCTTCTCACCGACGCTTATGCGACATTTCCTACACACTGCCCCCTTGGCACGCGTCGTCCGTCTCCGCGCCCGTACCGGGCTCGCCACGCTGGCCGCCCTCGTCGTTGTCGTCGGCACCGTGGCCTCCATCGGCGTGGCGGCCGCGCCACCGGCGAGCGCCACCAACTGGGCCCCGGTGCACAGCAACGACTTCCCGGACCCGAGCACCATGCAGTGGCTCGGCGTCTACTACTCCTTCGCCACTCAGAACTTCGCCGCGCCGAACCAGACGATCAACATCCAGGCGGCGACGTCACTCGACGGCATGAACTGGACACCTTGGACCGGTGCGGCCGTCCTGCCCCATGTCGGCGCCTGGGCCAAGCCCGGGAACACCTGGGCCCCGAGCGTCGTGCATGACAACGCGGACAACGACTTCGTCATGTATTACACGGCCACCGAGATCCAGACGGGCGACCAGTGCATCGGGGTGGCGACATCGACCCTCCCCATCGGCCCGTACACGGACAACGAATCGCAGCCGATCGTCTGCCAGAACGGGACGGGCTACAGCGAGCCGACGGTCGACAGCGCCCAGGATCTCGGCGGCAGCATCGATCCCAACATCTTCACGGATGCGGCGACGGGCGACTCCTACCTGATCTGGAAGAGCGACGGCAATCATCTGATTCCGCCCGTCAGCTCCACGTTGTGGTCCATCCCACTCGGACCGGGGTTCCTGCCGACCGGCAACGATACGCCGACGCAACTGCTGTCGGACGACCAGCCCTGGCAGAGCGGCATCGTGGAAGGCCCCGACATGGTGGCGGTCCCGACGCCGGCCAGCAACCCGCCGACGTACACCTACACGCTGTTCTATTCGGGCAGCCTTGAGGGTGCGTCCACCTATGCCATCGGTTGGGCCACCTGCACCGGTCCTTTGGGCCCCTGTACCGACGAGTCGACCACGACTCCCCTGCTCGTCACGTCGCCCGGTATGTCGGGGCCCGGTGGACCCGACGTGTACACCGTCGGCAATCAACTCATCATGGCCTTCGCCGCCTGGCAGGGCTCCACCATCGGCTACCTCTCGTGCGGCTTCCGACCCATGTACCTGGCCGACCTGAGCTTCCAGCCGAACAGCAGCGGCCCAGCCACACCGGCCCTGGCCCCGGCCGTCCCCGCCGCGGCCCCTGCCGCCAGCCCGTCCTGTCCGAATCCGCACATACCCGACCCCGGGTACTGGCAGGTCGCTTCTGACGGCGGCATCTTCAGCTTCGGCGGCGCGCAGTTCTACGGCTCCACCGGTTCGATACACCTCAACAAGCCCGTCGTCGGGATGGCGGCCACACCCGACGGCAACGGCTACTGGTTGGTGGCCAGCGACGGCGGCGTCTTCGCCTACGGCGACGCGCAGTTCTACGGCTCGACGGGCAGCATCAATCTGAACAAACCGATCATCGGCCTCATCCCGACTCTCGACGGTGGCGGCTATTGGCTGATCGCCAGCGACGGCGGGGTGTTCGCCTACGGCGACGCCACGTACTACGGCTCTACGGGCGGCGACAACCTGGCCTACCCCGTGACCGCTGCTGCGCGCAGCTTCCTCGGCGGCGGCTACTGGATCGTCGATGCGAACGGTCAGGTCTTCAACTTCGGCGACGCGCCGAACGAGGGTCAGCCCGCAGATGCGCCCGGCGGCTATCGCATCACCGGCATGGCGGCGACGCAGAGCTCGAACGGTTACTGGCTGGCCAGCGCCAACGGCAACGTGGCCCAGTTCGGCAACGCGGCGCCCTATGGCTCCATGGCCGGCACGACCCTCAACGCGCCCGTGGTCGGCATGGCCGCCAACGCCAACGCCTCGGGCTACTGGCTGCAGGGACAGGACGGCGGCATCTTCACATTCGGCAACGCCGAATTCTATGGCTCCATGGGCGGTCGTCACCTCAACGCGCCGATGGTCGGCATCGCCGCGACGTAACGCGTCGCCAGTCCTCTGACGCGCTGCCCGCCCAACTCCTCGTAGGCCCAACGCCTCGTAGGCCCAACCGCTAGAAGGCAGTCCCTCCGGTACTGGGAGCCGCCGTCGTCGTCGTCGTGGTGGGCGGCGGCTTTGGCTGGGTGGGCGGCGTCGTGGTCGGGGGCGGCGCCGGCGCACGCGTCGTCGGCGTGACGGCGGGTGCCGGTGTGCTCGACGACCCCGAGACCTGTGTCGTCGGTGTCGCCGGTTGCGTCGTCGACGTGCCGGGCCCCGCCGTGGTCGGCGCGGTCGGCGCGGTCGGCGCGGTCGGCGCGGTCGGCGCCGCGTTCGAGGCCGGGATGCCGCTCTTCAACGCGGCGAACCAGACCTTGCCGATGTTCTGCCCGGTCGCCTGCCCCTTCGTCTTGTCCCCCTCGAAGCGGTACAGCGGGATCTTGTGGAACGCCACCTGCCAGTGGCCGTTGCCCACCTTCATCACCGCCAGGCCTTTCACGCCCTTCGGTCCCGACACATGGACGCCCTTCGACGCCAGGAGGGGCGGCCAGATCTTGGCGCAGGGGCCCGTGCACACCGACGTTCCCGGCTTGTCCTCGGTGAAGCGGTACAGCGTCAGGCCCGAGGCAGTGGTGAGCACCGTGCCGACGCCCGGCACCTTGGCGGTCGACACCTTGATCGTCTTGGGCTGTGACGACGAGGCCGAGGCGGTCCCGGCGGGCACCGCCAGGACAAGGGCGAGTGCGGATGCCGCGGTGACCATGCCCGCAACGGAGAGAGTCCCGGCAACGGCCCGACCCCAGACACGTCGGGCCCCGCCCGCCGGGACTCTCCCCGCCTTCCAGCCACCTGGACCTGATTGGCCACCACCGCTGCGTCCGCCTGTTGCCATGTCGACCCGTCCCTTCGTCCGTTTCTCTTCCCGAGGGTCATACGGCCTGAGGGTTCGGCAGGATTGCGGCCTATCCTGGGGCCGCGTCGGCCGGGGACCGGCTGGAACCGGCCACATGCGGAGGCGCCGAGGAAGGGCAGGCTCATGGCAGGCGACACGGCAGGCGACA
>DATCEZ010000140.1:0-3430 GCA_036509775.1 Acidimicrobiales bacterium | reverse complement strand
GTTGGCGATCTGGTCGGCGACCGGACGAGCGGGGCGCCAGCTCGCCAACGCCTCGGTCGTGCGCAGCACCACCGCATCGGCCCCGTCGGCCAGGTGGAGGGCCACCACCGTCGTCCCGGCCGGTGTGCCCGCCAAAGCCATCGACTCGAGCGCTCCGGCCAGCACCAGCAGCGGGTGAGCCGTGCCGCTCTGGCCCACAGTCGAGGTGAGGTCGTCGACCACGACAGACTCGTCCAGTCCGAGCTTCTTCACCAGCCCCGAGACGGCCCGCCCGTGCATGCCGGTCACCACGAGGCGCCCGATGTCGCCGGACTCGAGCCCGGCTGCTTTCAGGGCCCTGGCCAGGGCATCTTGCCCCAGGGCCAGGTAGCGGTTCTCCCCGAAGCGCTCCTCCCACAGCCTGGACGTGCGGTCGCCCGGCGCCCGCCAGCGGTCGGTGAATTCGTCGGTTGCCGAGGCCGTGGCGACAAGCTCGGCCAGGACCCCGGGACCCTTACCGACCAGCACGGCAGCCCCTGCATCGCCTCCGGCGGACTCGTCTGCGCTCGTCGGCAAGCCGTCGCGCAGGTCGCCGACGACCACCAGGTTGGTGCCGCCGCCGCGTAGCGCCGCAATTAAGCAGCCAACCCCCGACCGCAGGGCGCCGCCGAAGTCATAGGCCCCGACGTCCCCGGGCAGGCGCAATGCGGCCGCAACTGCAGTTGCATTCGTCTTGTCCAGGTAGGCGGGCACCGAAGTGGCGAACCAGACCGTTTCAGGCGTGTGACCAGGGGCGGAGCGCAGAGCCAGCCGGGCCGCCTCGACGCCGAGCGTGGTCGAGTCCTCGTCGTGGGAGGCCACGGCCCTGGTGCCCTTCCCGCCGCCGCTGCCCATGAAGTCCTTAATGTCGGATCGGGCCAACCGCCGATAGGGCACGTATCCCGCTGCACTCACAATGCCTCGCACGGGCGATGAGCCTAATGGCTGCCGAAAAGGGCATCTGATGGGTCGTCAGATCCGGCCCCCGGGCAGGCGAAGCGGGCAGACTGTCCGGCATGGTGGACCTGCCGGTTCCTGACAGCCCGCCCCCGCCGCCGGGGGAGCCCGGAGCGCTGGCCGAGCGGGTGGCCGACGCCGATCGGGACCGGACCGTGACCCAGCTCCGCGAGCACGTGGTCGAAGGCCGGCTCACGCTCGACGAGTTCTCCGAGAGGGTCGGGTCGGCCCTGCAGGCGAGGACCCGGGCCGACCTGGTGGCCGTCATGGCCGACCTGCCCCAGGCACGGTCGGCGGCCGGCGAACGCCTGCCCGAGCCCTCGACCGGCACGCCCAAGAAGCAGCGGCGCTGGCATGTGGCGGTCATGAGCGGCCACAGCACCAAGGGCCGCTGGCGCATCAGCGGGAAGACGAACGCCGTGGCGGTCATGGGCGGCTGCGACATGGATCTCCGCAAGGCCGAGATCGAAGGTCCAGAGGTCGAAATCACGGCCTTCGCGTTCTGGGGCGGCATCGACATCGTCGTGCCCGAGGGGTTCGACGTGGAGCTGCGCGGCTTCTCCCTCATGGGCGGGCGCGACCTCTCGCTCCGTGACGTGCCCATTGTTCCCGGCTCGCCCCGGATCGTGGTGAAGGGAATCGCCGTTATGGCCGGCATCAACGTCAAGAGCCGGCCGAACCGCTCGGGCAAGCAGCTGGCCCGGGCGGCCAAGCGCAGCGAGCTCAAGACGGTGGACCCCGTGGCGAACCCCACGGAGCTGGCCGCACTCGAGCAGGACATCAAGCGCGACCTGCCGACCGAGGGGACGGTCACCATCCTCTTCTGCGACATGGTCGATTACGCCGGCATGACCGAGCGGCTGGGCGATCAAGGCTCGCGCGCCGTCCTGCGCGAGCACCATCGCATGGTGCGCGACGCCATTGCCCGCCACGGCGGCCGCGAAATCAGCGTGCAGGGCGACGGGTTCATGGTGGCCTTCGGCGGCGTGGCCCGTGCCTTGCGGTGCGCCATCGACATCCAGCGTGCCGTGGCTGCGTATATCCCCGCCGACGATGGCGAGTCCATCGCAGTGCACATCGGCGTGCACACCGGTGACGCCATGGACGAGGGCGACGACTACCTCGGGCACACGGTCATCGTGGCCAGCCGGTTGGCCGACGCTGCGGGCGCTGGCGAAATCCTCGTGTCGTCCCTCTCGGAGCAACTCGTCCAGGGCTCCGGCGACTTCGCCTTCGACGATCACCGCCAGATGACCCTGAAGGGAATGGCACGGCCGCAGTCGGCCGCCACGCTTGCCTGGACTGACTAAGCGGGCGGATCCGAAGGACGTCTGGAGCGAGGAGGGCGCGGCCCTTCTGGGGGAGGAGGCGACCCTGGCCAACACGGCGGCGCCCGGCGCCGCCGGAAACAATGTGGCGGAGGCGGCCGTCGCACTGTTCTTCGCCGGGCTGAGGCCCAGGACGGTGCGCGAGGGTCCCGACGAGCTCGCCCGGGCCCGCCTGGCCGAGGCCGCCACCCTGCCTTCACGTCGGTGCCGGACGTGCTGGCCCTCTTGGTGCTCGATGCCTTCGAGCGGGCGCAGCGCCGGGCCGAGGTGGCCCGGTCCCGGCTGGGTTCCAGCCTTCCCGCCGACGACCAATACGAGAGCCGAGCGAAGTCGTCGCCGTCGGCTTCGTCGACCTCGTGGAGTCGACGGCCTTGGCCGAGACCCTGTCCCTGCGCGGCCAGAGCCTGGCGCTGAGCCGGTTCGAGTCGGCTGCCGGGACGAGCGCCAAGATCCGATGGCCGGGTCGTCAAGACGGACGGCGACGAACGCTTCTTGGCGCTCCGAGGTAGAGAACCTGTACGGGTGTTTACGCCTCAGTTGCTGTGAGTGATCTGGACAAATCTTGGGCCCGGATGGGCTCCTAAGAGTGTAAACATCCTGTGTAACACCGTTAACACCAGACCACGAGCTATCGACGTGCGCCGCCGCCCCAAGGTGCTCGCCCACACGCCCTCACGACTGCAACGGACTCATTTCCGAACCGTCGGCAGCCGCTGCATGATCGCCGCGGTCCTCGTCGGAGGCGCCGCTCCCTGAGCTCGCTATTAGGGCCCTGGGGACCTCTGCGTCATGGCTGCCTCTGCGGTCGTCTGCCCGCTGTCCCCGAGGCGGCGATGGTTCTCCAGAGACCGGGATCGCCGGGCCACGAGAGCGGCTCCCATCTCGGCGACGCCTGGCCTGGACCAGCCACCACCTGGCTGCCACCATTCTGCGCCGCCGATGTAAACACCCCGGGTTACTGTTAACGAGTCATGGCGACCACAAAGTCCACGGTTGTAGGCATCCGGCTCGATCACCAGCGGCGCGCCTCGGTGTCTCGGTGCGGGGCCTGTTCGAGGGGATGATCGACGAAGCGCGCTCCGGGGAAACGGAGCCTGCCGTGGCGCGCTCGGAGGATTCCGTAGGAG
>DATCEZ010000139.1:0-3945 GCA_036509775.1 Acidimicrobiales bacterium | reverse complement strand
GGGACCGGGCACGGCTGGGGGGATGGCAACGGGGGCGGTGGCTGCACGTACCACTGGGCTCCCTCTCAGAGGCACTGCCCCTGACCGAGTGACTTCGATGCCGCCGCCTGGCGGCGCGAGGCGCGCGACCCGCCGGCTTTGGCTGGTAAGCATGCGGACGCCGGCGCGCTCGCGTCTCGGCGCAAGCGAGGTCAGCCATGAACTACACGAATCTTGGAGCGTCCGGTCTGCGTGTCTCGAGGGTCTGCCTCGGCATGATGGGCTTCGGAAACGACAGTGACCGGGAGTGGGTCATCGACGAGGATGCGGCCGAGCCGATTGTGAAGGCCGCCGTCGAGGGAGGTGTGACCTTCTTCGACACCGCCGACGCATACTCAGGTGGTGCGAGCGAGGTAGCGACCGGGAAGTTGGTGCCCAAGTTCCTGAGTCGGGACGAAGCGGTCATTGCGACCAAGGTGTTCATGCCGGTCAGCCCGGGGGAGAACGGCGGAGGGCTGAGCCGTAAGCACATCCTCTCGGGTATTGACACATCGCTCAAGCGCCTGGACATGGACTATGTGGACCTGTACCAGATCCACCGTTGGGATCCCCGCACGCCCATTGAGGAGACGATGGAGGCGCTGCACGACGTGGTGCGGTCCGGCAAGGCCCGCTACATCGGGGCCAGCAGCATGTTCTCGTGGCAGTTCGCCAAGGCGCAGTACACCGCAGAGGCGCGCGGCTGGACGAAGTTCGTGTCCATGCAGAACCACTACAACCTCGTCTATCGCGAAGAGGAACGCGAGATGATTCCACTCTGCCTCGACCAAGGCGTGGGGTGCATCCCATGGAGTCCTCTGGCGCGCGGGGTGCTGGCAGGGACCCGCACCCGTGAAGGTGGCCGCCACACGACCCGCTCGAGCACCGACGCGTTCACCGACTACCTCTACGACCAGCCCACCGACTTCGACGTCGTCGACGCGGTGGCCGAGGTGGCCGGGGCCCGGGACGTCCCGCTGGCGCAGATCGCCCTGGCCTGGGTGCTCGCCAAGCCCGGGGTCTCGGCGCCGATCGTCGGTGCCACCAAGAAGAAGCACCTAAAGGACGCGCTGGCCGCAGAGGAACTGCACTTGTCCGAGGGCGAGATCGCCGCGTTGGAGAAGCCGTACGTGCCCCACCCCGTCCTCGGTCACTTCTAGGAGCGGAGCCCGGGTGGTCCGGTAGAGTCGCGCGACGCCGAGTGGGGTGAAGCAGCACAGATCGGGGGTGGCATGCGGGTCGCACTCACGGTGGCCGACTTTCTCAACCGGGCCGCGTTGGTCTACGGGCACCGGACCGCGGTGGTGGACGAGCCGTCAGCGCCGGGCTCCTTCGGGACGCTGACCTACTGTGCGCTCGAGGCCCGGGCGCGGGGCATGGCCCTGGCGCTCGACGATCTCGGGGTCGAGCTCGGGGAGCGGATCGCCATCGTCAGCCCGAATTCAGGGCGGTTCCTGACGTCGTACTTCGGAGTGAGCGGGTACGGGCGAACGCTGGTGCCCATCAACTTCCGTCTGACCGCCGACGAGATCGCGTACATCGTGCAGCACTCCGGCGCGTCGGTCCTCCTGTACGACCCGGATCTGACCGACGAGGTCGACTCCATAAAGGTGGCACACCGCTTCTGCCTCAATGGCAGTGACGATGCCGCGCTCTTCGCACCCGCTCCCGACGGCGCGGCCCCGCGGGCGTGGGCGCCCGACGAGGACGCCGCCTGTTCGGTGAACTACACCTCGGGCACCACGGCGCGACCCAAGGGCGTGGAGCTGACGCAGCGCAACTGCTGGCTGAACGCCGCCACCTTCGGCTGGCACACAGGGGTCAGCGATCGGGACGTGCTCCTGCACACGCTGCCCATGTTCCACTGCAACGGCTGGGGCATGCCGTACGCCGTGACGGGCATGGGGGGCACACACGTCGTGCAGCGGAGGATCGACGGCGAGGAAATCCTGACGCGCATAGAGGAGCACGGCGTGACGCTGCTGTGCGGTGCCCCCGCGGTCGTGGCTGCCATCCTTGGCGCGGCGGAGACCCGTGCCGCCGAGGACCGGTCCATTCCCGGGCGCGGCACGGTGCGCATCGTCGTGGCCGGCGCGCCGCCGCCGTCCAAGACGATCGAGCGGGTGGAGTCCGAGCTCGGGTGGGAGTTCATACAGATCTACGGCCTCACCGAGACGGCGCCGCTGCTCACCATCAACAGGGCACCCGCAGAGTGGGACGCGCTCGACCCAGCAGAGCGGTCGCATCTGCTGAGCCGGGCCGGAACACCCGCTGTGGGCGTGCAGATCGCCATCGACGAGGACGGTGAGGTGCTGGCCCGCTCCAACCACGTCTTCGCCGGGTACTGGGAGCAGCCACTCGAGACCGAGGCCGCACTGCGCGGTGGTTGGTTCCATACGGGCGACGGCGGCCACTTCGACGGGGCGCACGTCGTGATCTCGGACCGCAAGAAGGACGTGATCATCACGGGCGGCGAGAACGTGTCGTCCATTGAGGTGGAGGATTGCCTGTACCAGCACGAGGCGGTGGCCGAAGTCGCCGTGATCGGCGTACCGGACGAGAAGTGGGGCGAGACGATAAAGGCGCTGGTGGTCGTTCGCGAAGGGTCCGAGGTGAGCGAGGTCGAGCTGATTGCGCACTGCCGGGCGCGACTGGCCCACTTCAAGGCTCCCACGAGCGTCGAGTTGCGTGATGCGCTCGACCGCACGGCGACCGGCAAGCTGCAGAAGTACAAGCTCCGCCAGCCCTATTGGGAGGGACGGGCGAAGCTCGTCAATTGAGTCAGCCGGTCGGAGGGATTGGCCTGCCGGAGCGCTCCTCCATGACGAGGTGACCGCGCTCGTCGAAGGCTGCCGCGACTTCGCCACCGATCAGCCGGCGCAACGGGTCCCCGACAATGGAGCGGCGCCAGCCGGTATCGAGCCGGCTTGGCTCGCCGCAGAGGAGTTGGGCGATGTCGGCCCTGGTGGCGAGGAGGCTCTGGTCGAAGTCGAGGTCGTCCGCGATTTGGCGGACCAGGCCCGAGCAGACGGCGACGGCGGCCGGCGGGGCCGGCGCGTCGCGTCCCTCCGCGGGCATCCGGATCTGGTCCGACGGGAGCTCGAGGCCGCGCTCGACCGCCCGCATGATTTCTGCGGCCCGACCCTGGGCCAGATGGCGCCCGTCGATGCCTCGGGTGGCACGCAGCTCGTCGCCGTTTCGTGGCGGCCGCTGCGAGAGCGCAAGGAGTCCCAGATCCGACAGCACCATGCGGCGGGGCCGGTTGCTCTCGGCGGCCGTGCGTTCGCGCCATGCCGCCACTTCCTGGGCCACGGCGCGGGAGCGACGTGACATGCCCCGGATGTCGCCGAGCTTCCACCAGGCTTCCTCGGGGACGCGGCCCACGGTGCGGTCACCCAGGACCTGCTCACACTCGCTGAGGGCCCACTCCAATCGCCCGAGTGCCCGGAGTTTCTCGGTCAGCACGTCGCGCAGCTCCAAGAGGTACGCCACGTCGTTGAGGGCGTAGGTGATCTGGCGCTCTGAGATGGGCCGGACGAGCCAGTCCGAGAGGCGGTCCGCCTTGGGGAGCGAGACACCGAGCATCTGGTCGACCAACCGGGAGAGCGAGGGGGTGGAGAGACCGAGGAAGCCGGCGACGATCTGGGTGTCGAAGACGATGGCGGGTATGACGCCGCACGCCGCCATCAGCACGTCGAGATCCTGGGATGCCGCGTGGACCACGGCGACACCGGGGCCCCCGAAGACGCGGGCCAGCGGGGCGGGGTCGACCGCCAGCGGGTCGACCAACGCCACCTTGCCGGCCCAGGCGATCTGAATCAGTGCCAGGTCGGGCACGTAGGTGCGCTCGGTGTGGAATTCGGTGTCGAACCCGTAGGAGTCCTGGGCAGCCACCTCGGTGACGAGGGTTTCGAGCGCTTCGGGGTC
>DATCEZ010000138.1:0-2277 GCA_036509775.1 Acidimicrobiales bacterium | reverse complement strand
CCGTGTAGGTATCGGCGTGCGCCGCGCCCGCCATCTCCCACACCCGCAGGCGGTCGGAGTCGGGCTGCTCGGCCAGGCCGCCGCCCAGCAGGATCACGTCGGTCTCGCTCTGCAGCACGAGGACGGGGACCCGGGCGTCGTCGCGGATCCGCTCACCTCGCGACGAAATGGCCACCCGCGTCTCCTCCATGCCCAACCGAGCCGACGCCGGGATGAACACGCCGTCGATGGACACACCCGATGCCGGCCGGCCGTGGACGAAGAACCCGTCGAAAACCCGCGCGTGGGGATCAATGGCATTGATGTAGGTCACCAGACAGGCGGCAGATTGCGACTCCCCCGCCGCCAGGATCTGCGTCGGCGCCAGGCCGCCGAGTGGGTTCTCGTCGCTCGGCAGCTGCAGCAACCGGCCGACCTGCGTGAAGATGTCGAAGGACCAGGCGTCGCCGGGATGCTCGAGGTCCTTGTAGCGCTCGGGTGCTAACAGCTTCAGGTGGATGCTCTCGACGAAGCCTCCCCCGTCGATGCCGACCTTCTGCGCCGACACGCCGACCCAGGCGTGGCCCGCCGCGGTCAGAGAGCGATGGAAGAAGCCCCAGTCCGGCGCGGCGTCGATGCCGGCCGAGACGTTGTGCCACTCCACCACGACCGTTCCGCTGAATCGCAACGCGTCCTTCGGCTTCCGCACCACAATGCGGGTCCGGAAGGGAGCCTCGGCGGCCGGTGTCACGTCCCACTTCCCGTCGGTGCCCCGGTCGCCCTGCAACGCGTACGAACCGGCGGTCCCCTCGAAGCTGAACTCGGTCTCCTCGTACCCGAGCGTCCCCAGGTCGTAATCCCGCATGACGTCTGGCGCCGCACCTGCGATCTCGCTGAATGCTGTCTCTCGTGCGCTGGCCACGGGTCATCCTCCCTGGTCGGGGTACAGGGGACCAACTCGATCCGCCTGTCTAATTGGGGATACTCTTTATCGAAGGCCTCGGCCTGCGAAGGTTGCGAAGGGAACGACGCCGCACAGGGCGGCGAGGAATGAGGATACGACGTGACTGAGGCTTGGATCATCGACGCCTGCCGGACCCCGCGGGGCATCGGCAAGGTGGGCAAAGGGGCACTGTCCGAGTTGCACCCGCAGGTCCTGGGCGCCTCCGTCCTGCGGGCGCTCGCCGAGCGCACGGGCCTCGACACGGGGGACGTGGACGACATCGTGTGGGGCACCTCGAATCAGGCCGGGACGCAAGGGGGCGACCTCGGCCGTATGGCGGCGCTCGATGCGGGCTACGCCACCACCGCCAGCGGCGTCACCCTCGACCGCTTCTGCGGCTCGGGCATCACCTCGGTCAACTTCGCCGCCGCCTCGGTCATGTCCGGCATGGAAGACGTGGTCATCGCGGGCGGGACCGAAATGATGTCCTCCTACGGCGCCAACGCGTTGAAGTCGCGCTCGCCCTTCCTCGACGGCGGCAATGCCCACCTGCGCGCCATCCACCCCCAGACCAACCAGGGCGTGGCCGCCGACGCCATCGCCACGTTGGAGAAGATCGACCGCCGCGCCGTCGACGAGCTGGCCGCCGAGTCGCAACGCCGGGCGGAGATCGCCATCAAGGAGGGCCGCTTCGACCGATCACTCGTGACGGTGCACCACCTCGACGGCTCCGTCGCCCTCGACCGGGAGGAGTTTCCGCGACCAGGTACAACGGCTGACTCACTGGCCGCGTTGCCTTCCTCGTTCGAGACGCTGGCGGACTACCCGCTCGACGAGGAGGGGACGACCTACCGCTCCCTGGTTCTGCAGAAGTTCCCCGGTCTCGAGATCACCCACGTCCACCACGCCGGGAACTCCTCGGGCGTGGTCGACGGGGCGGCGGCCATCCTCATGACGACTCCCGAATACGCCCAGGCACACGGCCTGCAGCCCCGGGCCCGCATCGTGGCGACGGCCAACATGGGCGACGACCCCACGCTGATGCTGAACGCGCCGGTGCCGGCCACGAAGAAGGTGCTCGCCCGCGCCGGCATGTCGCTGGCCGACATCGACCTGTTCGAGGTCAACGAAGCCTTCGCCGTCGTGCCGGAGAAGTACATCCGGGACCTCGACATCGACCGCGAGAAGATCAACGTGAACGGGGGCGCCATCGCGTTGGGCCACCCCATCGGCGCCACCGGTTCCCTCCTCGTCGGCACCGCGCTGGACGAGTTGGAGCGCCAGGACAAGCAGGTCGCGCTCATCACCATGTGCGCTGGGGGCGGCATGGCGCCGGTCGTCATCATCGAACGCAT
>DATCEZ010000137.1:0-4309 GCA_036509775.1 Acidimicrobiales bacterium | reverse complement strand
CCGGCGGCCGCCTTGGCGCCCTACGGACCCGCCACCCAGCCCACCACGATCACACCCACCACGGTCACACCCACCACGGTCACGACGTCGGCCCCTGTCGTCTCCCCCGCCTCCGTCACCCCCGGCTCCTCCTCCTCGAGGACCGGACCCTCCTCCACCGCCTTCACCGGCGCCGACCTCGCGCTGATGTTCACGATTGGCGCCATCGCCATCGGGGTGGGCGGCATGTTTGTCCTGGTGAGCCGCCGGCGGCGGTCCGAGCCGGCGTATGCGAGAGGTAGGCGGTAGGCGGTAGGCGATCGACTCCATGCGGACCGAAGCGATGCAGGAGCCGAGAGATACTGTCGATCATGTCCACGGCCTGTGACCTCGTCATCCTCGGTGCCGGTGGCATGGGGCAAGAGGTGGCCGACCTCGTTCGAGCTGCGGCATCCGACGGCACCCGCTTCAGGCTGATCGGATTCATCGACGACGACAGCGCGCTACTCGGCCTCGAGGTGCTCGGGTTGCCGGTGCTCGGTGATCATCGCTGGTTGTCCGGCCGCCGGACCGCCCTGGCCATCGGGGTGGGCGCGCCGGCGGCGCGGCGCCGGGCCTGGGCCGCGGCGCAATCGGTCGGGGCCGTCGAGGCGCCGGCACTCGTCCACCCTGCGGCCTACGTGGGATTGGGGGTCGAGCTGGGCGAGGGAACGGTGGTGGGGGCCCATGCCACCATGACGGCCGACGTGGTGGTCGGTCGTTTCGGCATCGTCAACGTCGGGGCCACCGTGAGCCACAACGCCCGCCTGGGCGACTTCGCCACCGTCGCACCCGGTGCCCATCTGGCCGGCCACGTCCACTTGGGCGAGGGGGCCGATGTCGGCATCGGTGCTTCGGTGACGCAGGGGAACACAATCGGTGCCTGGTCGATCGTCGGCGCCGGGGCTGTGGTGATCGGTGACGTGGAGGCAGACACCACGGTTGTCGGCTGCCCGGCTCGCGTGGTGGACAGACGCCCGGCGGGGTGGCAGGAGTGAGCGCCGGGTACACGCAGTGGCGGATCGGCCTCGCCCGCCCCGACGTCGGCGAGGAGGAGATTGAGGCGGTGTCCCGTGTGCTGCGCACCCCGATCCTCACCAACGGGCCCGAGACGGCGGGCTTCGAGCGGGAGTTCGCCGACCTTCACCGGGCGGAGCACGGGGTCGCCTTCGCCAACGGGACCGTCGCCCTGGTGGCGCTCTTCGCCGCCCTCGGCATCGGACCGGGCGACGAGGTCATCGTGCCGTCGCTGACCTTCGTGTCGTCGGCCACATCCATCCTCTACGCCGGCGCCACACCGGTCTTCGCCGATGTCGACCCGGACACGTTCAACCTGGACCCGGCCGACGTGGCCCGCCGGCTCAGCCCGCGGGTCAAGTGCATCCTGGCCGTTCACTACGGGGGCCAGCCCGCCGACCTGGCCGAGCTCTCGGCCTTGGCCGCCGATGCCGGCGTGGTGCTCCTGGAGGACGCGGCGGAGGCCCACGGCGCCCGCTACCGCGGCCGCCACGTGGGGACGTGGGGCGTGGCGGGCATGTTCAGCTTCACCCCCACGAAGAACATCACCACCGGCGAGGGGGGGATGGTCCTCACCGGCGACGGCGACCTGGCCCAGCGGCTGCGCCTGCTGCGCAACCACGGCCAAGTGTCGGCCTACGAGCACGCGATCTTGGGCTGCAACTGGCGATTGTCCGAAATGCAGGCGGCCATGGGCCGGGCCCAGACGGCCAAGCTCGACGCCATCCTCGCCCGCAAGCGCACGTTGGCGGCCGACCTCGATCGGCGCCTCCGTCCGGTGGCTGGCGTGCAGGCACCGGTCGTGCGAGACGACCGGGACCACGTACACATGCTCTACACGGTGACACTGGCGAACGCCGACGCGGCCCGGCGGGATGCCGTGATCAACGACCTGGCGCAGCAGGGGATCGAATCGCGCGTGTACTTCCCCCCCGCGCATCGACAGCCCGTCTTCGGGGGCCAACCGGCGGATGTGCCGGTGACCGATGACCTGGCGGGGAGAATTCTCTCCCTGCCCATCCACTCCCTCCTCACCACCGACGAGATGGCTGACGTTGCGGCGGCCCTGGCGGCCGCCGTGGGCCGTACCGCCGTCACCCCAGCGCCGGCATGATCAACCGCACTGTCGCCGGCGGCCTGGCCCTCCTGTTGGCACCGGTGCTGGCCGTGGTCGCCGTCGTGGTGGGGCTCGCCGACGGCCGGCCCCTCTTCTTCGTCCACCAGCGCGCCGGGCTGGGCGGGCGGCCGTTTGGTCTCCTGAAGTTCCGCACCATGCGCCCGCCCGTCTCACCCGGGGAACCCGACGCGGCCCGCATCACCCGGGTCGGTCGCCTGCTCCGTCGTTCCAGCCTCGATGAGCTGCCGGAACTGTGGAACGTGGTCCGGGGCGAGATGAACCTCGTCGGCCCCCGTCCCCTGCCCGTGGCGTACACGGCCGAGTATTCGCCGACGGAAGCGAAGCGCCTGGAGGTCAAGCCGGGCATGACAGGCCTGGTCCAGGTGCGGGGTCGCAACGCCCTCACCTGGGATGAGAAATTCGCACTCGACGTCTGGTACGTCGAACATCGCACCAGGGCCCTCGACGTACGCATTCTGCTGCAGACACCGCTGGTCGTCCTGCACGGGCGCGGGGTCTCCCACGACGGGCACGCCACCATGCCCGAGTTCAAAGGGCAGAAAGGGTAGAGCCTCGCCGCGGACGGGCCTTTGGCTCGTGCGTCTACCTCTGCGTCCTGCCTCCGCGCCCCTTGCGCTGGAGCAATTCCTCATACACACCAAGCGTCGTCGCAATGACCTGGCGCTGGTCGAAATCCCGCTTCGCCTTGGCGACGGCTTCGCTCCCCATGGTGGTGCGCAGTCCGGGGTCGCCGGCCAGCCGGGCCACGGCGTCGGTGAGGGCCGCTGCATCGCGCGGGGGCACCAACAGGCCGGTCACCCCGTGCTCAACCACCTGCCTGCAGCCGCGGATATCGGTGGCGACGACGGGCAGCCCCATGGCAGCAGCTTCCATGGCCGAGCGTGGGAAGCCCTCCCGGTACGACGCCAGCACGTACATGTCGAACGCGGCGTAGAGGTCTTCGACGTCGCTGCGGTGCCCCAGGAAACGGACGCCGGACGATTCCGCGGCGGCCAGCGCAGCCGGCCCGATGCCGTCCGCTTTCTCCGGCTCGTGTGGTCCTGCGACGACGACGGTCACCTCGGGGCAGCGCCGGCGCAGCTGCCCAGCCGCAGCGAAGAGCTCGCCGTAGCCCTTCTCCCACACCAGGCGCCCGACCGCACCGACGACGACGGTGGCGTCGTCCACACCCAATTCGGCCCGTATGCGCCGGCGGGCCGCCCGAGCCTTCGGACCGGGCGCAAAGCGCTCCAGGTCGATGCCGTTGCCGAGCAGATGGAGTCGGTCCGCCGGCACCCGCAACGCGGCGAGAGTGGACAGGTCCTCCTCGTTCTGAACCAGCTCGGCGTCCGAGCACGTGGCAGCGAGGCGCTCCAACCCGTAGACGGCGGCCCGCCGGGACCATGAGTCCTCAGCGGTGGCGTAGAGCCCGTGGACTGTGTTGACCACCACCGGCACCCCGGCCGCGCGGCCACCCAGCCGCCCGTAGATGCCGGGCTTTGGAGTATGGGTGTGCACAACGTCGGGACGCAGTCGCCGTAGCAGCCGGTACAGCTCCGCCGCCGCCTGGACGTCGTCGAGGACCGACACGCTCCGGGTGGCGTGGCGCAGGGCGATGTGGCGGATCCCGGCGCGCTCGAGTTCGGGCACGAAGGAGCCGGCTGCGGAGACTCCGACCACGTCGTAGCCCGCGGCGGCGAACGCGGAGAGCTGGGGCCCGAGCAGCAGGGCCAGGGTCATATCCGTCGTCGTGACGTGGATGAGCAGCGGCTCGCTCAAGTGGTGGCACCCGCAAAACGGCGCCGGTTGACCAGGCGCCGTAGGTCGTCCTCCATGCGCATCCCCCCGCCCACCTTGCGGGCAAAGAAGTCCAGCCCGTCGTCCACCTGCACCGGCGAGCGAGCCAGGCGATACGGGTCGGTCCCCCCGTAGGGGTTGGCTCGCGTGCCGGCAAGAGCGGCGGAGGCGAAGCGCGCACGCACAGCTCGGTCGGCTGCGGGCGTGCCGGCCAGCGCCTTGGGGTAGGCGAAGTGTCGGGGCTGGACACCAAGCCGCTCGCCGATGAGGGCGATGGAGCGGTCGAGTTCCTCGTCAACCGCGTGTGCGGGCAGGCGATCCATGAGGGCGTGGGTGTGGGTGTGGGAGCCGACCGTGACG
>DATCEZ010000136.1:0-6534 GCA_036509775.1 Acidimicrobiales bacterium | reverse complement strand
CCCTGTTCACCGGCTCGGTCATCCATCCCCACAACCTGGCCGTGCCGCAGACGGAGCACGCCCTGCGGCGCTGGGGCTGGCTGACGGGGCTGCGCATCGCCTACTACGGGCTCGTCGCAGGGGCGGCCGCGCTGGCCGGTTCGACCGCGCTCGTCGTCGTCGCCGTCCTCACGGCGCTGAGCGCGCCGTCGTTCCAGCCCATTCAGCTCTCCGTCCTGTACGGCTACCGCTCCGAAGTTGTCGTCGTGGCAGTGCGCTGGGGCTGGATCCTGGCGCCGCTGGGACTGGGCGCGGCCGCGCTCGTCCGCTAGCCCTCGCTCCCCGCCACATCACCGCGCCTCGACCGCCGCGTGCGCAGATTGCGGTTCTTGATCCGATTGCCGCAGACAGCCATGTCGCACCAGGCGCCCCGGCCGGCATGCGAGCGGTCGTAGTAGGCCCAGTGGCAGTCCGGATTCCGGCACGCCTTCAGCGGGACCGGACCGCTCTACCAGCCGGCGCCACCGGAGCGCCTCCGTCGGGCGCTGGCCGATGTCCTGGACGCTCTCGACTCGTTCGCCTGACCGTCGGTCGCCTGAGCGTCGGTCGCGGGGACCACATGCGCGCCGCGCCGCGTTCAGCGGTGGCGCAAAATCCGGTCGAGCTGGGCGATCGTGAGCGGATCGTGGGCCGGCGCTTCGTGCCCGGGACGCAGGCCGTCGAGGAGCAGCTCCAAGAAGCGCAGGGACGGCTTGGAGGACTTGGAGTCGCAGACGTCGGCGATGGAGCGCACGGCCATGAGGACGACCACGATGTCGGCCACCTGCAGGTCGGGACGGACCGACCCTGCCTGCTGGCTTCGTTCGAGGATTTCTTGGAGCAGAGGGGCCGTCTGCCCGAGCCCGGTCCCGCTCGTTCGCCATGGCGGAGCCGAAATGGTGGCCCGCCAGCAACTGGGCACGGCGATACAGCGGCGCACGAACCCGAAGACACCGTCCTCGGGGGCCACGTCGGCCAGGACCGCCTCGGCGATCTGCCGCTTGCGCACATGCGCCGCTTCCACCACGGCGTCGAGAAGGTCGGCCTTTTTGGGGAAGCGGCGGTAGAGGGTGCCCACCCCGACCTCTGCCCGCATGGCGATCTCCTCCATGGAGGCTTCGTACCCGTGCTCGGCGAACACGTCGCGGGCGGCAATCAGAATGCGGCTCAGGTTGACCTCGGCGTCCCGCCGCAGCGGCCGCTGCTCCATCGTCGCGGCTGCAGCGCGAGGGGCGGTGCTCCGTGTCACACCAGGTCCTCGGGACCGAAGGCGATGGCACCGACGATGACCTCAGCCTCCGCGGTAAGCGCCGGGTGCCGCTCGCGTTCGACGATGGAGGGCGCGTCGCGCTTCGGGATGGCGAGCGCGGCGAGCGCGGCCACCACCAATGCGAGCCCGCTGACCGCGAAGGCCAGCATGTAGCCGTGCTCCTTGGGGAAGCCGCCGGGCGCCAGCCCGCTCACGACGAGGCTGGTGGCGATGCCGCTCCCCAGGGCGGCGCCGATGTTGCGGATGTTGGTGTTCATGCCCGTGGCCACGCCGGTCTGCTGGGCAGGCACCGCCTCAATGATGAGGTTCGCCATGCTCGCGAAGCCCAGGGCGATCCCGACGCCGAGCAGCCCCGTCGCGACGTAGATCGACCATTGACCGGTGTGGTCCAGGATCAGCAGGAGGTAGCTCGAGGCGGTGATCAGGGACCCGACGACCAGCACCTTCTTGGAGCCGAACGCCTTCGACAGACGCCCGGTCATGGGCGCCACGATCACCATGGCGGCGGCGAACGGCGCCAGGTAGAGGCCCGACTGGGTGACCGACGCCCCGAATCCGTAGCCGGTGTGTGTCGGTGTCTCCGTGAACTGGGGCAGCGTGACGAACATGGCGAACATGCCGAAGCCGAAGAGCAGCGCGGCCAGGTTCGTGCTCCACACGGCCGGAATGCGCATCATCTTCATGTCCACCAGTGGCGAGTCGGAGCGGTTCTCCACCACCACCCAAATCACGAGCAGGACGCCGGTGGCGATCAGCAGCCCGATCACCGACGTATTGGCCCAGCCCCACACGGGCGCGTAGGAAATGGCGAGCAGGCCCGTCACCAGCCAGGCGGACATGAGGGCCGCCCCGAGCCAGTTGATGCGGCCCGGAGCCCGTATGGGCGATTCGGACACGAACAGATAGGTGGCGACCGTCGCAATGGCCGACATGATCATCGGGATCCAGAAGAGCCAGTGGTAGTTCAGGTGCACGAGGATCGGCCCGGCCAGCACGATCCCCGCTCCGGCTCCGGCCCCCAAAATGGCCGACATGACACCGATGGCCCCTGCCACGCGCTCGACGGGGAACTCGTCGCGGATGATCCCGAAGGCCAGCGGGAACACCGCGCCACCCGTGCCCTGAATCACCCGGCCGACGAGCATCACCGGCAGACTGGTGGCCAGCGCGCTGATGAGCGACCCGACGGTGAGCGCGATCAGGACGGCGACGATGATCTTCTCCTTGCCGAGCATGTCGCCCACGCGTCCGAGGATCGGCGTGGCGATGGCAGCACTCAGGAGATACGCGGTGAGGAGCCAGCTCGCCCCGCTCTCTGACGTGTGCAACGTCTGCTCGAGCTGCGGGATGGCGGGGATGATGAGCGACTGCAACAGCGCGAAGGCGAGCGCGGCCGTGCCGAGGACCGCGAAAGTGAGCGCGTAGTTGGTGCTCCGTGTCGCCATGCAGATCCGATCGCCCGGGCGGAATGCCGTGTTCCGGTTAGGCTAACATAAGCGGAAGGCAGTATTCCGGAAGCGCACGCGGGCTCGCCGCGACGTCACCAGGAGGCGGCATCCGACACAGCAGAGGGACAGCGGGGCCGCGAGCCAGGCGGGCGGGGACGGCGTGACCGTCACTCCCCTCCTGACGGATCACGCCCACGTCAACGAGCGTCACAAGTGGACGGCACTGTTCATCACGACGCTGGGCATGCTGATGGCGACGATCGACGCCTCCATCGTCCTCATCGCGCTCCCGGACATCTTCCGCGGCATCCACCTCGACCCTCTCCTCCCCTCCAACACGTTCTTCCTGCTCTGGATGATCCTGGGCTTCCTCATCGTCACCAGCGTGCTGGTGGTGAGCTTCGGCCGGCTGGGCGACCTCTACGGCCGGGTGCGCATGTACAACCTCGGCTTCGCCGTCTTCACCTTCTTCTCGCTCTTGTTGAGCATCACCTGGATGTCGGGGACCGCCGCCGGCATCTGGCTGATCGTCATGCGCATCTTCCAAGGGGTCGGTGCCGCGTTGCTCATGGCGAACTCCGCCGCCATCCTGACCGACGCCTTTCCGCTAGAGCGCCGCGGCTTCGCGCTCGGCATCAACCAGGCCGCTGCCATCAGCGGGACGTTTATCGGGCTCCTTCTCGGGGGGCTGCTGGCTCCCATCAATTGGCGCCTCATCTTCCTGGTCTCGGTTCCCATCGGGCTCTTCGCCACCGTCTGGGGCTACTTCTCCCTCCACGAGGTCGAGAGTGGCTCGCGGGCCAAGATCGACTGGGCCGGCAACGTCACCTTTGCCTTCGGGCTGATCCTCGTCATGATCGGCATCACCTACGGCATTGAGCCCTACGGGGGCCACCCGATGGGCTGGACCAACCCGGTGGTCCTGCTCGAGCTCGGCGTGGGCGTCGCCTTCCTCATCCTGTTCTGCTTCATTGAGGTGCACACGGACGAGCCGATGTTCCGGCTACAGCTGTTCAAGATCCGGGCGTTCTCGGCCGGCGTCTTCGCCAGCTTCCTGGGCGCGCTCGGGCGGGGCGGCCTCATGTTCATGCTCATCATCTGGCTGCAGGGCGTCTGGTTGCCCCGCCACGGCTACACCTTCGCCGTGACGCCGCTGTGGGCTGGGATCTTCCTGATTCCACTGACGTCGGGGTTCCTCATCGCCGGGCCGCTGGCGGGGATCCTGTCCGACCGCTACGGGCCGCGCCCCTTCGCCACCTTCGGCATGCTCGGCACGGCCGTCTGCTTCTTTTTCTTCTTGTTGCTGCCGATCAACTTCGCGTATCCCGAGTTCGGGCTGCTGCTCTTCGTCACCGGCCTGTGCATGTCGTCGTTCGGTTCGTCGAACCGCACCGGCGTCATGAACAGCCTGCCGGCGGCCGACCGCGGCGCGGGGTCGGGCATGAACACGACGTTCCAGAACTCGGCGCAGGTGCTCTCCATCGGCATCTTCTTCACACTGATCATCCTCGGGCTGGCCGACCATCTCCCCAGCGCGCTGGTCAGCGGCCTGACGGCCCACGGTGTCCCGGAGGCCACGGCCGTCCAGATCTCACATCTGCCGCCGGTCTCGACGCTCTTCGCCGCCTTCCTCGGCTACAACCCCGCCGGGCACCTCATCGGCACGCACGTGCTGTCCCAGCTGACCCCGGCCCAGCGCAGCACGGTGACGGGGGATCGCTTCTTCCCGAACCTCATCGCCGATTCATTCCGCGACGGCCTGCACACTGCGTTCGCCTTCGGCATCGTGATGTGCCTGGCGGGCGCCGCCGCCTCGTGGACTCGCGGTGGCAAGGGGGCGCCGGTGACGACGGAGGACGCGGTGCGCATAGAGAACCTGGTCCCCGAGCCCGCCCACTGAGGACGGCCCGGTCGAGCGATCAGGCGGCGGACATTCCCACCACCGGCTTGTTCAGCACAATGGAGCCCGTCGAGCCGTAGAAGTTGGCGTCGCCGTAGTTGAAGATGCCGCCGTCGGTCGCCACCAGCCAGTAGCCGTCACCGTCGGTCGTCGGGGTCATGCCGACCACCGGCTTGTTGAGGCGGATCGAACCCGTGGAGCCGTAGAACGCGGCGTCGCCGTAGTTGAAGATGCCGCCGTCGGAGGCCACCAGCCAGTAGCCCCCGCCGTCCGCTGAGGCAGCCATACCGACGACGGGCTTATTGAGATCGATGGAGCCCGTCGAGCCGTGGAAGGACGCGTCACCGTAGGAGAAGATCCCCCCGTCGCTGGCCACCAACCAATAGCCGCCGCCGTCATGCGTCGGCGCCATGCCCACGATGGGCTGGTTCAGACGGATCCCCCCGGCCGAGCCGAAGAACTTGGCATCGCCGTAGTTGAAGATGCCGCCGTCGGAGGCCACCAGCCAGTAGCCCCCGCCGTCGGGCGTGGCCGCCATGCCGACAATCGGCTTGTCGAGGGGCAACGAGCCGGCTGAGCCGTGGAAGCTGGCATCGCCGTACGTGAAGATGCCGCCGTCGCTGGCGACGAGCCAGTACCCCCCGCCGTCCTTCGTCGTGGCCATGCCGACCATGGGCTTGTTCAGCGGGAGGCCGCCTTCGGACCCGCAGAACGGCAGGTTCCCGTAGTCGAAGACGCCGCCGTCGGTGGCCACCATGTCGTACCCAATGGGTGAGGCCGGCGCGTTGCAGGGCACCTCTCCGTTGACGCTGGGCAGCGAGATCTGTGCGACGAAGAGCCGCCTCGCTGCGCCACAGCTGTAGCTCGTGCACCCCGCCGAGCCACCCTGCCACGCCGCGTAGTCGAGCCACCACGTTCCGGACGCGTCGGCGAAGAGCGCGCCACCCCCCGGCCCGAGCGCCGAGCCGTAGCTCGTGACGATCTGGCTCTGTGCGCCGCACGGGCCGAGCGGTCCGCTACAGGTCGTGATGCCCTCCGAGTAGCCGGTGCTGGTGTAGACGCCGGCCGAGAACGCGAGGTAGAAGCCGCCACCGGCCGCCACCATGGACGGGTCCTCGACGGTCGTCTCCCAGGGGTAGGAGACCGTGTTGTTGTAGAGCAACATGGCGGGCGACGAACCGGGCGCGAAGCCGGTGCCCGCCGCGTTCAGCTGCTGCGACCAGACATATGCGGCGGCGGCGGAACCGCCGTCGTTCTGCTTCCAGACGAGGTAGGCGGTACCGGTACTCGGGTCCACGAAGGGCTGTGGGTCGATCGATCCCGTCGCCTGGCAGTCGAGGGGGGCGTTGGACACATCGCTGAACTGCACGTTGGTCGGGGAGATCGATGACGCAGTGGCCACGGCCAGGCAGTCGAAGCCGGTGTCCGAACCGTGCCCGGACTCGGCCGCGTCGTAGAACATCACCCAGTGGCCGCCGTAGTTGAAGACACCGGGCGAGGTCTGCGTGTTCGCCTGTTCCCACGGCGACGGGCTCGGCAGTGCGGTCGAACCCGAGCACCCGTTGGTGTACGGATGGAAGCCGGAGTTGGGCGAGTTCGACACGAGCGCGGCGAGGTTGTTGCCCAGCGCGTTGCCGGTGGTGAAGGCGTAGTAGGTGCCTCCCGACGCTACGAGCTGCGGATCCGCCGCGTCGCCGCTACTCGGGAAGTTGTACGCGGGCGTCCCGGTGGCACCACAGCTCGGGGGCACGAAGGCCGGGCTGGCGCTCGGCGAGACTGCAACGTGGGCGGACGCTGCTGCCGCGACGGTGGCGACCTGGGGAGCAACCAGCGGCGCCCCGATCGCGATCAGGACGGCGCCGACGCCGGCCAGGGTCCTCGTCCGCCTCATCACACAT
>DATCEZ010000135.1:0-28637 GCA_036509775.1 Acidimicrobiales bacterium | reverse complement strand
CACACCAGCCAGTCCACCGAAATCGACGACGCCGGGACCGGGACGACCCAAAGGGACACGAAAACCGCCCAGAAAGCGCTATCCAGCGGTCAAGAAGGCTGCTTGAGCGAGTGGTGGGGGTTTAATCGCAAGCTTAGCCCTCCCGCGGTTCCAAATTGAGAGGCCAGGTCCACGGATACCGAGAACCCAGGAGCTCGTTCAGCTGGCGCCTACAGGTTCCCAAAAGACATGGCCATGACTGAAGACTTCTGTTTCCCCCCCCTGAGAACGAGAGCGCAGGCCAGTGACGGGTTGGTCGGCGGAGCCACCGGACAAGGTCAGTGGAATATCAGCGGCGGGCCATTGAATTGGCGACGCGGTGCGGGCAAAAGAACGCCATGACGCGAGGCGTCGAAAGCCCGTTGCGATTCAACCTCACAACGGAAATGAGTGGCGTGTGCTGGTGATCAACCGACACGGCCTCCGATGTGCAACATCGCATCTGAATAGCGTTTACGCAGAAAATGCAGATCACCGTTTACGCAGAAAATGCAGATCACACAATCTGCGGGACAAACCGCCCAGGGCATGACAAGTGAAATGCCCTGCCAACTGAGCTACTCGGGCGCTCCGCCCCAGGTTACAGGGCTGCAGGCACGGCCCCCGTCCCACCAGCGGAAAGGCTTGCTTCGGTCAGGGTGCCGGGGCAGGCTGGACCCTCAATGGATGACGACCAGTCACAGACAGCAACGTCGGGCTCAATCTCGATCGTCCGGGCGGCAGGTGTCATCATCCTCTTCGTCGTGGCGGTGGCGATCCTCGTGTCGGTCGGGACGCGCCCGAGCGTGAGCAGCACGCCGACGACCACCACACCGACCACGGCCGCCGCGGGCGGCGCGACCACCACGACGGTGGCGGGCGGCGGCACGACCGCCTCGACCACGACGACGACGGCGGCGCACACGACCACCACCAAGGCCGGGCACAAGGGGACCACGACCACCACGGCGCCCCCGAGCGCCACCACTGTCGTGGTCGCCAACGGCACGAGCGTCAACGGGCTGGCCGCCCACTACAGCACGGTCATCGGCGCCGGCGGCTGGACCATGAAGACACCGATTGACGCCGCCACCTCGGTGCCCAAGTCGGCCGTCTACTACGCGGCGGGACAGCAACAGCAGGCGGGCTCCATCGCCACCACCATCGGCGTCAAGCCGGCCCAGGTGCTCCCGATCACCGCCGCCACGCCGGTCACCGGCGCCACAGGGGTCGATGTGGTGGTGGTCATCGGCGCGGACCTGGCCTCGACGACGACGGCGACCACCTGACGTTGTCCGGGCCAGGCGATGCCGCGGCGCGCCTGCCGGAACTGCTGCGGCCACTGGTAGCCGAGCCCGCGCGCGGCGCGTTGTTCCTCGACTTCGACGGCACCCTGTCGGCCGTCGTCAAGGACCCACGTGAAGCGGTGCCGCTGCCGGGCGTGCCCGCGCTCCTGGTCGAGCTCGCCGTCCCCTTCGCACTGGTCGCGGTCATTTCGGGCCGACCCACCGCCTTCCTCGACGAGGCGCTGGGCGCCCCGCCGGGCGTCGAGCTGGCCGGCCTCTACGGCCTCGAGCGCGCCCTGCAGGGCCCGGCCCACGACACCTGGGCCTCGGTCATCGACGAGGTCGTGGCCGAGGCCATGGCCACCGCGCCGCCGGGCGTGTACGTCGAGCCCAAGGGCCTGACGGTGACGCTGCACTTCCGCAAGGCGCCCGAGCACAAGGGCTGGGTGGTGGACTTCGCCGAGCGCCAGCACGCGGCCCGCGGTCTCCTGGTGGTGCAGGGGCGGCGCGAGCGCGAGCTGCGACCCCCGCTCAATGTGGACAAGGGAACCGTGGTCGACGTCCTGGTGGCAGAGCAGGCGGCGCGGGGCGAGCCGTTGCAGGCCGCCGCCGCCTTCGGCGACGACGTGGGCGACCTCCCCGCCTTCGCCGCCCTGCAGAAGCTGCACGACGCCGGCGGCCCCCTGCGCACCGTCGTGCGGGTGGCCGCCGTCGATGCCGAGAGCCCGCCCGCCGTCGCGGCGGCGGCGGACCTCACGGTCGCCGGCGCGATCGGAGCGGTGGCGTTGCTGCGCGATGTGGCCGCTGCCGCCGGGAGCAGGACTGGTCTCCGGGGTCCGCGAGCGGTGTGATCCGAGGACCTAGGGTCCGTTGTCAGCTGAAAGTTCCGCCGTCAGCTGAATGGATGCACGTCATCCAAGGGGGAACTGCACCATGATCCGATTGGTCCGCCGAGCCGCTCTGGTCGCGACGCTTCTGGCGAGCGCAACCGCGGGGTCGACCGCACTGCTCGCCGCCGGCGCTTCCGCCGCGGCGCCCACCGTGCCCGCGCAGGTCACCGCATCGAATTGGACGGCCACCCCGGTCCCGCAGCCTCCCGCGGTGACGGGCAGCTTTGGCAATGCAGTGTCGTGTGTGACGTCGACGTTCTGCATCCAGGTCGGGGTCCAGGTCGTCTCCACCGACAACCAGGCGCTGATCACGCAGTGGAACGGCTCGTCATGGGCCGTCGCGTCGAGCCCAAGCACCGCTGGCTCGACGGACACCTACCTCAACGCCGTCTCGTGTACGAGCACCTCGTTCTGTGTGGCGGCCGGGTTCCAGCAGCAGCCGTCGGCGCCCGAGCCATTCTTCGAGCACTGGAATGGCACAGCCTGGTCGGTCGTCCCTGCGGCCATCCCGGCCGGGTCGAGTGGTGCCAGCATCACCGGGGTCTCGTGCACCAGCCCGACGTTCTGCACTGCCGTGGGCGACCAGACCGTCTCCGGCTCCGCCCCTCTCGTTGAGCAGTGGAACGGCACGGCCTGGTCCGTGGTGACGACTCCGAATCTCGCCGCCCCGGGGGACGCGGCTTTCAACGGGGTGTCCTGCCGGAGCACCGTCTTCTGCGTGGCCGCGGGGTACCAGCTGAATGAGACCGAAACGCTGGCCGAAATGTGGGACGGGACGGTGTGGACGGTCGTGGCGAGCCCGAACGACCCGGCCGGGACCCAGAGCGTGTTCACCTCGGTCTCGTGCGCCGGGTTCACTTTCTGTGCCGCCGTGGGCTGGAGCCAGGGTGGCTCCATCACGGTTTCCGGCGACAACCTGGTGGCGCTCTGGACCGGCTCTGCCTTCACGATGTCCGCGGCGCCCAACCCGACCGCCGGCTTCGGGGGCGAGCTCTTTGGCGTGAGCTGCTTCAGTGCCACGTCGTGCACGGCCGTCGGCCAGACGTATCTCAACGCGGGAGGCAGCCAGAGCGACACCCAGGGTCAGACCTGGGACGGTCAGTCATGGACCGTCGTTTCGACGCCCAACGGGCCGGTCTCGACGACGCTGAACTACTCGAGCGGTGTCGACTGCCTGACCGACTGGGCCTGTGTCTCGGTCGGGGACGCCTTTGACGGCACGAACAGCCACCCCCTGGCAGCGGGGGCCCCGATCTCCCGCTCGGGCTACCGCTTCGTGGCCTCCGACGGCGGGACCTTTGCCTACGGGGTCGGCGCCCCGTTCCTGGGATCACTCGGAGGGACCTTGCTCAACCAGCCCATCGTCGGCATGGCCGTGATGCCCGCCGGGGACGGCTATTACCTCGTGGCGTCCGACGGCGGGGTCTTCGCTTACGGCTCGGCAACATTCCACGGCTCGACCGGTTCCATGCATCTCAACAAGCCCGTTGTCGGCATGGCGGTGACCGCTGACGGAGGGGGGTACTGGTTGGTGGCATCGGACGGGGGCATCTTCGCCTTCGGCGACGCCCAGTTCTACGGCTCCGCCAGGTCGATCGCGCTCAACAAGCCCGTTGTGGGCATGGCGGCGACGCCCAACGGCCTCGGTTACTTCCTGGTGGCCTCCGACGGTGGCATCTTCAACTACGGCAATGCCCTCTTCGCCGGCTCGACCGGCTCCCTGCATCTCAACAAGCCCGTTGTCGGCATGGCGGCGACGACGACGGGGGGCTACTTCATCGTGGCCACCGACGGTGGCATCTTTGCCTACGGAGGAGCGGTTTTCGCGGGCTCCACCGGCTCCATCCACCTCAATAAGCCCATCGTCGGCATGGCCGCAGTGCAGAACGGCTATTACCTGTCCGGTTCCGCCGGCGGCATCTTCGCCTATCCGACGGCCGCTGGGCCGCCTTTCTCCGGTTCGACGGGGTCGATCGCCCTCAACGAGCCCATCGTCGGCGTCGCGTCCTAGCGCAGCGGTTCAGTACTGAGCGGCCGCCCGCTGGTCGGCCCACCAGTCGGCCGCGGTCCGCCCCCGCACGACGGCACGTAGTGCCGTGGCGCGTGCCGACCGTTCCGGCGCGTCCATGGTGAGCGCGGCGTGCAGCGCGTCGGCCGTGCCGGCGACGTCGAAGGGGTTGATGCCGAGCGCACCGCCGCCGTCGAGCGCCAGCTCCTCCCAGGCGCCGGCCTGGCGTGACAGCACCAGCACACCGTCGGCCGTGTTGAGCAGCGGTCCCTCCTTGGCGACGAGGTTAAGCCCGTCGCGCACCGGATTCACGAGCAACACGTCGGACAGCGTCAACGCGGCGAGCGAGCGGACCCAGTCGTCCTTGACCGAGAGCACGATGGGCGTCCAGCCGGCGGCCCGGTCGCCGAAGGCGTGGTTGATGCGCGCCGCGGTGTGCTCCACGTCGGAGGCGTAGGCGAGATACTCGGCCAGCCCCTGGCGGCTGGGATACGCCTGCGCCACGTGCACCACCTGGCCGCGCCATTCGGGGTGGGTGCTCAGCATTTCCTCGAAGGCCAGCATCCCCCGCACAATGTTCTTGGACGGCTCCATGCGGTCGGTGCGGGCGATGATGCGGCGCCCGCCCACCTCGGCCCGCAACGCCTGCGCCGCCTGGGCGACCGCCGGCGACGATGCCTCCTCCTCGAGCACGCCGACGTCGGGCCCGAGCGGCGCCACGAAGGTGCGCGGCGCCGCGCCGTCGGCCGCGGCGTAGCAGGACACGAAGTCGGCCTCCCACTGGTGGCAATGGAAGCCGCAGGCCGTGTAGCCGGCCATGCCGTCGAGCAGCTCGGCCACCACCTCGTCGGGCAGCACGCCGAGCAGGGCCGGCGCGGCGAAGGGCGTGTGCAAGAAGTGCACCGTGCGCAGATCCGGGCGCGCCTCGGCCAGCATCCGCCCCAGGAGCGAGAAGTGGTAGTCCTGCACGAAGACGGCGGCGCCCTGCCCGGCGCGCGCCACGATCACGTCGGCCATGGCCCGGTTGTAGGCCCGGTACCCCTCCCAGGCCGTCCGCCAGTAGCGGTCGAACCGGGGCCGGTGCGGCAGGTCGAAGAGATGGTGGTGGCAGTACCAGAGCGTCGTGTTGGCCACGACGTCGTAGGCCTGACGGTAGGTCTCGTCGTCGATGACGACCGGGACGAGGTCGAGCCCGTCCTCGTGCATGCGATCCTGGGCGACGGCCTCGCGGTCCGCCGCGCCCATCGTCACCGAGGCCCACGTCGTGCCGCTCCGGGCCAGCAGCCGGTGCAGCGAGGAGGCCAGCCCGCCGGCGGCGCGCATGGCCACGAGCGCACCGTCGTCCCCGGCCCGGAAGGTCAGGGGGCCGCGGTTGGACACGACGATGGTGTCGCTCATGCTGCAGTCGTCACGGACGCGGCGGCGGGACGCGTTCGAGGGCGGCCCGCAGCACGTCGACGGCCTGGGGCCGCAGCTCGTGCAGCGGCCGGTTGCGGTGGATGCGCTGGCCCAGGTCGACCTGGGCCAGGCGGTCGGGGCCGAGCTGCTGCGCCACGTCGATGAGCAGGCCCAGCTCGACGCCGTAGCCGCCGGCGAAGCCCAGCTTCTCGAAGACCCAGCGGTGGGCAGCCGTCTCGCCGGCCAGGGGCTGGCGCACCCAGGACAGCTCGGGGAAGAGGAGCTCGAGCACGGGGCGGGCCACCAACTCGGTGACCCGGCCGCCCCCGGTGGGGTCACCGTGCAGCGGCCGCGTGTAGAAGCCCTTGACGAGGGCGATGTGCTCGGTGGTGAGGAGCGGGCCCAGCAGACCCGTCACGAAGGCCGGCGTCGTGTTGGCCACGTCCGCATCGAGGAAGGCGATCACGTCACCGCTGGCGGCGGCCAGCGCCGCCGCCATGGCCTGCCCCTTGCCGCCGGCCCCGCCCGGCCCGGCCACCACCGTGGCCCCGGCGTCCCGGGCCTGCTCGGCGGTGTCGTCGAGCGAGCCGTCGTCGAGGACGATGACCTCGTCGACCAGCCCGTTCCCCCCGCTGGCGGCCAGGAAGGGTTGCACGACCGCCCGCACGACCGAGCCCACGGTCGAGCCCTCGTCGCGGGCGGGAATGCACACCGAGACCGTCCGGCCGGTCCGGGCCTTGGCCTCGAGCACCGGTGGGCTGGGGAAATCGCCGTGGTGATAGGTCTGCGCCACGCCCCTGATTCAAGCAGCCGAACTGCGTTGAGCCGGCAGGTCCCGACGGGCTACCATTGATCCCATCATCCAGAGCGACTGAGGGACGGGCCCGTCGACGTCGCGGCAACCAGTGCGAAGCACCTGGTGCCAATGCCCGACCGATGAGGAGGACCGATGGTCGATTTTGTCACTGGGCTGCGTTGTCGTGAATGTCAGCGTGCCTTCCCTGCCGAAGCCCTGCACGTCTGCGACTACTGCTTCGGACCCCTTGAGGTCGCCTACGACTACGAGCGGATCGCCGCCTCGGTCAGCCGGGAGCGCATTGCGGCCGGGCCCCGCACCATCTGGCGTTACCGCGACCTGCTTCCCGTCGACGACGACTCGCCGGTGGATTTGGGTGCGGGCTTCACCCCGCTGGTGCGGGCCGACCGCCTGGCCGCCGAGCTCGGGCTGGGCGAGCTGTGGATCAAGGACGACACGGCCAACCCCACCGGCTCCTTCAAGGACCGGGTGGTCTCGGTCGCGCTGACCAAGGCGCGCCAGCTGGGCTTCAAGGTGGCCGCCTGCGCCTCGACGGGCAACCTGGCCAACTCGGTGGCGGCCCACGCGGCCCGCGCCGGAATGGACTCGGTCGTCCTGATCCCCCACGACCTCGAGACGGCCAAGGTGACCATGACCTCGGTCTACGGGGGCACGGTGATCGCCGTCGAGGGGAACTACGACGACGTCAACCGCCTGTGCGCCGAGTTGACCAGCGAGCGCCCCAGCTGGGCCTTCGTGAACGTGAACGTGCGCACCTACTACGCCGAGGGCTCCAAGACGCTGGCCTTCGAAATCGCTGAGCAGCTGGGTTGGCAGGCCCCGGACCACGTCGTGGTCCCCATCGGGTCGGGCAGCCAGCTGACCAAGGTGGCCAAGGGCTTCTCCGAGCTGGGCAAGGTCGGCCTCCTGCCCGAGGAGCCGTCGGTCCGGATCTCCGGGGCCCAGGCCGAGGGCTGCTCGCCGGTGGCCGCCGCCTTCCTGGAAGGCACCGACGTCATCCGGCCGGTCAAGCCCAAGACGATCGCCAAGTCGCTGGCCATCGGCAACCCGGCCGACGGCTGGTACGCCCTCGACGTCGTGCGCCGCTCGGGGGGCTCGTGCGCCGCCGTGACCGATGCCGAGATCGTCGACGCCATCGGCCTGCTGGCCCGCACCGAGGGGATCTTCGCCGAGACGGCCGGCGGGGTGACCATCGCCACACTGTCCAAGCTGGCGGCGTCGGGTGTCATCCGCCCCGACGAGCGTGTGGTCGCCCTGGTGACCGGCCATGGACTCAAGACGGTGGAGGCCCTGGCCGGCGCGCCGGGCAGCACCCCCACCGCCACCATCGCCCCCACCCTGGACGCCTTCGACGCCGCGGTGGACGACCACGAGACCGGCAACCAGAAGAACAGGGAGAACGCCCGATGAGCGTCACCGTCCGCATTCCAACCCAGCTCCGCACCCTGACCGGGGGTGCGGGCGAAGTCGAGGTGGAGGGCTCCTCGGTCGGCGAGGTGCTCAAGGCCGTCGATGCGCCGCACCCGGGCCTGGCCGAACGCCTCTTCGACGAGGCCGGCAACCTGCGCCGGTTCGTGAACGTCTTCCTGGCCGACGAGGACGTCCGCTTTCTCGACGGCCTGGCCACCCCCGTCACGCCCGGCCAGACGCTCTCCATCGTCCCCGCCGTCGCCGGGGGCTGAGCCCGGGGCTGTGCCCAGGGCTGTGTCACGGCCCGGCCCGGGCCGGGGCTGGGCCGGGGCCCGGTTCCGACCGCGTCGCCCTTGCGCACGGCGCCCTAAGGTGGTTACCTATTAGCACTCACAAGACGAGAGTGCTAACGGAGGAATACACCAGATGGCCAAGATCATCGCCTTCCAGGAGGACGCCCGCCGCGGCCTGGAGACCGGCATGAACAAGCTGGCGGACGCGGTCCGCGTGACACTCGGCCCGAAGGGCCGCAACGTGGTGCTCGACAAGAAGTGGGGCGCCCCGACGATCACCAACGACGGCGTGTCCATCGCCAAGGAGATCGACCTCGAGGACCCGTTCGAGCGGATCGGCGCTGAGCTGGTCAAGGAAGTCGCCAAGAAGACCGACGACGTGGCCGGTGACGGCACCACCACGGCGACCGTCCTGGCCTGGGCCATGGTGCGCGAGGGCCTGCGCAACGTCGCCGCCGGCGCCAACCCCATGTCCTTGAAGCGGGGCATTGAAGCCGCCGTCGAGATCGCCGTCGGTGCCATCCACGGCATCGCCAAGGAGACCGAGTCCAAGGCCCAGATCGCCCAGGTGGCCTCCATCTCCGCCGCCGACACCGAAATCGGCGAAATGATCTCCGAGGCCATCGACAAGGTGGGCCGCGACGGTGTCATCACCGTGGAGGAGTCCCAGACCTTCGGCATGGACATGGACCTCGTCGAGGGCATGCGCTTCGACAAGGGCTACATCGCCCCCTACTTCGTCACCGACCCCGAGCGCATGGAGGCCTCCCTCGAGGACGCCTACGTGCTGCTGGTCGGATCGAAGATCACGGCCGTGCGCGACCTGCTGCCCGTACTTGAGAAGGTCATGCAGAGCGGCAAGCCGCTGCTGATCATCGCCGAGGACGTCGAGGGCGAGGCCCTGGCCACCCTCGTGGTGAACAAAATCCGCGGCACGTTCCGCTCGGTCGCCGTCAAGGCCCCGGGCTTCGGCGAGCGCCGCAAGGCCATGCTGCAGGACATAGCGATCCTCACCGGCGGCCAGGTCGTCACCGAGGAGGTCGGCCTGAAGCTCGAGAACGTGACGCTGGACCTGCTGGGCACCGCCCGCAAGGTCGTCATCACCAAGGACGAGACCACCGTGGTCGAAGGTGGCGGGTCCGAGAACGACATTAAGGGCCGCATCAACCAGATCAAGACCGAGATTGAGAACACCGACTCGGACTACGACCGGGAGAAGCTGCAGGAGCGTCTGGCCAAGCTGTCCGGCGGCGTGGCCGTCATTAAGGTCGGCGCCGCCACCGAGGTCGAGCTCAAGGAGAAGAAGCACCGTATTGAGGACGCTGTCTCCACGACGAAGGCGGCCATCGAAGAGGGCGTCGTGCCCGGCGGCGGGGTTGCCCTGCTGCGGGCCCAGACCGCCATTTACGAGGGCGCCGACAAGCTCGAGGGCGACGAGGCCACCGGTGCCCGCATTGTGGGCAAGGCCGTCGAGGAGCCGCTGAAGCAGATTGCGGTGAACGCCGGCCTCGAAGGCGGCGTCATCGTCGAGAAGGTGCGGAACCTGAAGGGCTCGCACGGCCTCAACGCCGCCACCGGCGAGTACGAGGACCTCTTCAAGACCGGCGTGATCGACGCCGCCAAGGTGACCCGCTCTGCCCTGCAGAACGCGGCCTCCATTGCTGCTCTGTTCCTGACCACCGAGGCTGTCATCGTCGACAAGCCCGAGGAGGACGCCCCGGCCATGCCGGGTGGGATGGACGACTACTAAACCAGCGAAGGGCTGGTCAGCCAGTCCAGAACTGGTCAGGGAGTGGGGCTGTCACCCCGTTGCCACGGTGCTGCAACAGCCCGGGGTGACACTGGGAGTTGCCTCACCCCCAACCGAGGCTGATGCAGTGCGCCCGGCCGTTCGGCCGGGCGCACTGTTATTTCCGGGACGGCGATCCGGGCATTCCGGGACGATGATCCGGGCATTCCCGGACAGCGATCCGGGCCCCGTGATTCGGGGATGGGTGCCTTCTCTACACTGACCGGGTGGCTCTGACCCCGACGACCGGCTGGGGAGTGCTCCACCTGTTCTGCCGGCTGGCCCCCGACTTCGACGCCAACGCCCTGCGCAAGGCCGTGAGTGCCGCCGAGGCGGAGGGCTACCAGGTCGTCCCGGTCGCGCTGCTGGGCCACAAGGCGGACCTCGGCCTGATGGCGCTGGGCCCTGACAGCTGGCGCTTGCGCCGGCTGCAGACCGAGGTCGTGGCGTCGGGCCTGGTGGCCGTCGAGTCCTACGTGTCGCTGACCGAGGTCTCCGAGTACGCCGCCGGCGTCCCGGCCGAGCTGCGCCAGGCCCGGCTCTTCCCCGAGCTGCCCCCTGAGGGCAAGGAGGCGTTCTGCTTCTACCCGATGAGCAAGCGCCGGGGTGAGGCGCACAACTGGTACGCCCTCGACTTCGAGGCCCGCAAGGAGCTGATGATGGGCCACGGGAAGGTGGGGCGCACCTTCCACGGCCGCGTCGTGCAGGTCATCACCGGGTCGACCGGGCTCGACGACTACGAGTGGGGTGTGACCCTGTTCGGTGTGCATCCCGACGACCTGAAGGACTGCGTCTACGAAATGCGCTTCGACGAGGCCTCCGCGCTCTACGCCGAGTTCGGTCCCTTCTACACCGGCATGGTGGGCGGGCTCGACGACGTGCTGTCGGTCCTGGGCGCCTGAGCCCCGCACCGTGACCGTCACCGCCTCGACCGCGACAACCGGGACGACCGCTTCGCTCGACGACCTCAAGGATGCGCTCCGCCGCCTGGGACGCGTCGTGGTGGCGTTCAGCGGCGGCGCCGATTCGTCACTGCTGGCCAAGGTGGCGCAGGACACGCTCGGGCGCGACGCGGTGCTCTGCGTGACCGCGCTGTCGCCGTCGCTGGCCGGCGCCGAAGAGGCTGATTGCCGTTCGCTGGCCGACGAGTGGGACCTGCGCTGGCTCGGTGTGCCGACCAGCGAAATGGAGGACGCGGCCTACGTGGCCAACGGCCCGGACCGCTGCGCCCGCTGCAAGACGGCACTGATGGACGCGGTGGGCCCGCTGGCGTCAGCCGAGGGCGCCACGATCGTGCTCGGCGTGAACGTGAGCGACCTCGGTGATCACCGGCCGGGCCAGGCGGCCGCAGCCGCGGCCGGGGCCGCGTTCCCGTTGGTGGAGGCCGGTTTCACGAAGGACGACATCCGGCGCTGGTCACGCCAGCTCGGGCTGCGCACCTGGGACAAGCCGGCTGCGGCGTGCCTGGCCTCGCGCCTGCCCTACGGCACGCCGGTGACCCTCGGGCGCCTGGCCGCGGTGGAGGCGGCCGAGTCGGCCCTGCGGGTGCTCGGGTTCGGCCAGCTGCGCGTGCGCCACCACGGCGACGCGGCCCGGCTGGAGGTCGAGACCGCCGTGCTGGCGGACGTGGTGGCCCGCCGGGAAGAGGTGGTGCAGGCCGTACGCGCGGCAGGCTTCCGCTTCGTGGCCTTGGATCTGGAGGGCTTCCGTTCGGGCAGCCTCAACCGAGGCCTGCCCGAGGCGCAGGCGAGCGAGGAGGAATCGTGAGCGAGGTCCGGGTCAAGGTCAAGCTGACGTTCCCCGAGTCCGAGGTGCGGCGGGCCGTGCTGGCCACCCTGGTGCGCCGGTTCGACGTGGATCCCGACATCCGCCGGGCCGACGTGGAGGAGCACCGCGGCTGGATCGTCTGCGAAATGGACGGGCAGTCGGCCCAGGTCGAGGCGGCACTCGACTGGCTGCGCGGCGAGGGCATCACGGTCGACCTGTTGGGGGACGTCCTGGAGGGTTGACCTCAGCCCTTGTCGGGGGTCTGGGGCACGTGCCACCCCGCCGAGGAGACCCCGCGGGGCTCGTAGAACACACAGCCCTCGGGGCAGGCGAAGGGGAGCGGCTCGTTGGCGTCCACCTTGCAGCGCTCCAGGCGATCGCCCCGCGGCGTGGTCCGCATCACGTAATGACGGCAATCCTCGTTGACGGCCACGCCCCATTCTGGCCCAGGCGGCGTGTCGCGGTAGCGTCACGCTCGTGGACCCGAGCTCGGACCGTGACGTCCCCCTCAAGACGCTGCTGCGCTGGAGCGAGACGCTCTCAGGCATCGCCCGCACCGGCCTCGGCTTCACCGAGAGTCTCTACGAGAAGGAGCGCTTCGAGGAGATCCTCAAGGTGGCGGCGGATATCCGCACCGAGGCCGACGGCGCAGACGAGGACCCCGACTACGCACCCACCCTGGTCCAGGAGTGGATGGATACCGTGGGCAAGGGCGTGCCGGGCTACGTCACCCCCAAGGTCGCGGTCGGCGCCGCCGTCGGCAACGACAAGGGCGAGCTGCTCCTGATTCAGCGGGCCGACTCGGGTATCTGGCTGTACCCGACCGGGTGGTGCGACGTGGGGTACTCGGCGGCCGAGGTCGTCGTGAAGGAGGTGGAGGAGGAGACCGGCATCATTGCGGAGCCGGTGCGCCTGATCGCCGTCCTCGACGGCCTGCGCCTCGGCTTCACCCGGGTGCCGCTCTACTCGCTCCTCTTCTACTGCCAGGCGGTGGGCGGCGAGCTGGCGCCGCACCCGCTCGAGACGCGTGACGTCGGCTGGTTCACCCGCGAGACGCTTCCCCAGCCCCTGGTCGGATCAGACCGCTGGGGTGAGCACGTGTTCGCCGCCATCAACGGCGAGCGGCGCGACGTGCTCTACGACAGTGTGCGCCAACCGATGTGGCGGGGAGAGTCGGCGACGTCGTGATTGTGGTCGAGGCCGCCACCGCGGTCGACGACGACCTCTGCGCCGCGGTCGATCGCCTGGTGCCCCAGCTCTCCCGGTCCTCGCCGCCGCTCAGCCGCGCCGTCCTGGAGCGGATTGTGGCCGACGGTGCCACCACGCTGTTCGTGGCCCGCGACGAGGACGTGATCGTGGGCATGTTGACACTGGCGACCTTCCAGATCCCGACGGGCGTGCGGGCCTGGATAGAAGACGTCGTGGTCGACGACGCCGCCCGGGGTGCCGGCGTGGCGGGAGCCCTGGTGCAGGCCGCACTCGATCGCTCGGCCGAGGTCGGCGCCCGTACCGTGGACCTCACGTCGCGGCCCGACCGGGAGGCGGCCAATCGGCTCTATGTCCGCCTGGGCTTCGAGACTCGCCAGACGAACGTGTACCGCCGGACGCTCGACGCTCCCGACTGAGTCACCGGAGCCTCAGCCGGCTCGAGGCTACGGGCGAACCTCGTCCTTCTTCTCCGTCGTCGTCAGTTGCTTGAACGCCTCGGAACTGGCCGGGCACGCTTTCTTCACGTCGGCGTCGACGCTCTCGAGCACCACGGTCGCCTTCATCTGGAGCTTCGCTTCGGTGGACGACGAGCCTTCGTCCTTGCCCATCGCCGCGACATCCTGGGCCCACATCTCGGCGTAATGCGCCTCAGTCGACGCGACGGCGGGTGCGTTCTGTCCCAAGATGTTGGTGGCGACCAGAGCCGCCAGGGTGACTCGGTTCGCCGTGACGGCGCTCGGGTGGGCCAAGAACCCCTCCCCGGCAGCGGCCACCTTCGTCATGGCCGCGCAGTAGCCCTTCGGTGCCGGCGCGGACTCGGTTGCGGCTCCCGCCTGCCCTGTCCCGAGGACGAGCCCTTGGGCGAGGACGGCGAGAAAGAGCGTTCCCCCCACCACTCGCTTTGCCGGGTTTCTCACTGTGTGTCCTGTCTCATCCCATGGCCACGATCGGCGCGTCGAGGGCTAGGCCCCCCGTCGATCCGTTGAACACGGCGTCGCCGTAGCTGAAGATGCCACCGTCCGACGCGACCAACCAGTACCCGCCGCCTCCCGACGTCGCCTGTATGCCGACGATCGGCTTGGCGAGAGCGATGGAGCCCGCTGAACCTTCGAACCCGGCGTCGCCGTAGTTGAAGATGCCGCCGTCGGACGCGACCAGCCAGTAGCCGCGCCCTGACGCGCTCGACGTCATGCCGACGATCGGCCTGTTGAGCGGTTGCCCACCGCGCGAACCGTAGAAGGCGGCGTCGCCGTAACTGAAGATGCCGCCGTCCGACGCGACCAACCAGTAACCCCCGCCGTCGGGGGTGGCGGCCATGCCGACGATGGGCCTGTTGAGACGGAGGGACCCGGTTGACCCGTAGAAGTGCGCGTCGCCGTAGTTGAAAATGCCGCCGTCCGACGCAACCAACCAGTAACCCCCGCCGTCGGGGGTGGCGGCCATGCCGACTATGGGCCTGTTGAGACGGAGGGACCCGGTCGAGCCGTGGAACACGGCGTTGCCGTAGCTGAAGATGCCGCCGTCGGACGCCACCTCCCAGTAGCCGCTGCCGCCCGGCGTCTCGGCCATCCCCACCATCGGTGCATTGAGGCGTTGACCACCCATCGATCCGAGGAAGGACTGGCAGAACGAGAAGATGCCGCCGTCCGACGCCACCATGCGATACCCAGGGTCGGATCCGCAGTTGACGGAGGCACCGAGCTGCCGGGCCTGGCCCGAGTTGGGGTCGACCATCAACGACGACTCGTCGACCGCCTCGAAGGCGCTGGCCGGGACCTCTTTGAGCTCGTTGACGAGCGCAGCGGGCCAACTGTCGTCCGCCGTCCCGCCGAAGTACCAGTTGGATCCGTTGTCGGCCAGGATCAGGCCGTACTGCTGCATGGCACGCAGGACGACCTGCGCCTGGGGCGAGTAGCCCGAGATGTTGTAACTGGCCTTGAGCCGGAAGCGAGCCCCCAAGGGCGGCAGGTTCGGGTTGGACGACGTCCCGGCCTCGTGGCGGGCCGGCCACAGGTACGAGGTGTCCGTCGCATCGGCCGTCATGCGGATGGCGTGGGTGATGACGCCCGACTGCACCTCGTCGTAGCGCACCACTCCCGGGAGGATCGGTAGGCCCGCGGCGTCGGCCGAGGTCCACCCCGCCGGGCGGAGCGCGTTCGAGTTGAGGTTCCAGATGGCGCCCGAACCGGCCGTCGACCCCGACGCGTTGTACTGCGCGTCGTAGAGTTCGTAGAGGGTGCACGTGGCCGGGTTGACCATGATGGCGTGGCGGTCGCCCGTCGATCCTTGGCCGCCCTCAATCGGTGTGCTGGCGCTGAAGGGGTACGGCCCGGGATCGCTCTCGCCGGGGTACTGGAACGTGATGGGCACCTCGGGCTGTGACGGGGACACCACGGTGTACGGCATGCCGTACGGATTGGAGGGGTCGCCCGAAGGCCCGAAGTCAGGATGGAGGTTCGTCGTCGCTGCGTCCATGCTTGACAACCAGGCGGCGCTGCTGGAGTTGACCGGCAATCCCGCGATGGGCGTGTTCCACACGTTGTCGGTCGGGAACACGGGGCAGTTGGGCGCGCCGGGCACAGGCGTACCGGCGGACGCCGTCGAAGGGGAGACGCCAACCGCCAAGCCCAACCACATCACTCCGGCAGCCATGAACGCGACCGGCCCCGCGATCCTGTGTCGTCGCACGAGCGCCCCCTCCCAGCTGGAGCGACGGTACCCGACTCGGGCGTGGCAGGCGGTCAACCGACAACGGACAGACAATTGCCAATGACGAAGGCGGTCCAGCCGCCGCGAAGAGTCGTCAGCGAGACCGCGCGGTCACGCCAGTGGGAACGCAGCGGGCAGAAGCCGCATGAGGCGGGCGAAGGTGGGGGTGAACCGGCCCTCGCCCCAGGGGAGATCGGGCTCATTGGCGATTGCTTGGCTGAGCACGCCGACGATCAGCGTCGACACGACATAGATCGCGTCCTCGTCGTTGGCTGAGGGACCGAGCTGACCGGCAGCCACCGCGTCGGCCATGGCGCCGCGCTGCAGCTCGACCATCTCCACACTCGGAGCGAACGCCTCCTCTGACGGGCGGAAGCTCGGGACCGGGCGCCAGAACAGCAGTTCGGCCACGGCGCGGTTGGCCAGCGCCCATCGCCCGGACGCCTCGAGCCCGGCGATAAGCGCGGGAAGCCCGGTGTCGGCCCCCGCCATTCCCCGGCGCAACTCTGCGAGGTTGTCGATCTGGCCGCGCTCGAAGATGGCGTCATAGATGGCCATCAGGGAGGGGAAGTACTTGTAGAGCGACGGCGGCTGCACACCGAGGCGCCGGGCCACCTCGGCCAGGCTGAGCCCGTTGACGCCTTCCTCGGTCATGACCTCCCGCGCGATGTCGAGGATCTCCTCAATTGTCTCTTGCCGCCGTCGCGCCCGACGGTCGGTTCGAGGAGGGTCTTGCACCACCGCCGCCGGGGAATCCATCTGGGTCTCGGTCACTGCGTCGAAGTATAGCCAAAGAGTGTCTTGACAGCAATAGCTAATAGCATTAGCTTATCGACAACGAGTAGAGGAGGGAGCGACATGGCAGGCAAGAGCAGCAGATGGTGGTTGACCGAGGACAGCGCCGAGACGGTCGTCAGCGCAGCGCCGGAGCATCTCTACGGCCTGGTGGCCGACCTGCCCCGGATGGGCGAGTGGAGTCCCGAGTGCCAGCGCGTCGAGTGGGAGGACGGGGCGAACGGTCCCGTCGTCGGCGCCACGTTCGTGGGTCACAACAGGGGCGGACCACGTGGCCTCATGAAGTGGTCGCGTCGGGGCCGGGTGTTGGTCACGGACCCAGGACGCGAGTTCGCCTTCGTCACCGAGGAAGGCGGCCACGAGTCGACTGTCTGGCGCTACCGCTTCGAGGCGATCGGGGGCGGCACCAGGGTCACTGAGTCCTACGAGGTCAAGCGGATTCCCGCCTGGGCCCGCATCGTCGACATCCCGACCAATCGGGCCCGCGAGCTCGTCGAGGGGATGGAGCACACCTTGACCAAGCTGAAGACCACGGCCGAAGCGCGCGACGAGGCTGGCCGGCCGTGACGCTCAACCTGGCGGCGGACGCGTACGTGCTCGAGTCGACCGAAGGCGAAGCGCTCTGGTTTGCCGACGCTCTCATCACCTACAAGGCAACTGGCAAGGAGACCGACGGTGGCCTGACTGTGGCGGAGGTACGAGCACCGCGGGGTGCCGGGTCACCACGACATCGGCACCAACTCGAGGACGAGGCCTGGTACGTGTTAAGCGGGGAACTCAGTTTCTGGCTGGGGGACGATGTGCGGACTGCCGGCCCCGCCACCTTTGTCTTCGGGCCCCGCGAGGTGGAGCACCGCTTTCGGGTCGATTCGGAAGAGGCGCATTTCCTCCTTTTGCTGACGCCCGCCGGCTTCGAAGACTTCACTCGCAGCTGCGGCTGGTCGGCCACGGCGCTGACGATGCCGCCCGCCGACCTGCCGGAGCGCCCGACTGCGGACCTGCAGGATGCGGCGCGTCGCCACCGAATCGAACTCATTCCCGACGCGTCACCCATAAGCGGACAAGGAGCCACCCCATGATCACCACCTACCAAGCTGCTCCCGGCATCGACGTGCTGACGACGAGTTTCCCGGTCCCCGGATTCGGGCTCGTGCCTATCAATGCGTTCGTCCTGCACGGAGCGGAGCCTGTTCTCGTCGATACCGGTACCGTCCTGCAGAGCGAGGACTTCGTGACCGCCTTGCGTTCGGTCATCGATCCATCCGACCTCCGTTGGATCTGGCTCAGCCACACCGACTTCGACCACATCGGGTCGCTGCACCAACTGCTGGCGGAGAACCCGCGACTGACCGTCATCACCACCTTCCTCGGGGTCGGGATCATGGGCTTGACAGCACCGCTGCCGATGGATCGCGTGCACCTGGTGAACCCCGGTCAGACCATCACCTTGCCCGACCGCACCCTGACGGCCGTCACGCCGCCCGTTTTCGACAATCCGGTGACGACAAGCTTCTACGACGATAAGTCCGGCGCCCTGTTCACGGCCGACTGTTTCGGCGCGCTCCTGGCGGATGTTCCGCAAAGGGCAGAGGACCTCTCGGAGGAAGAGCTCCGTCAGGGTCAGATGTTCTGGGTCATGGCCGACTCGCCGTGGCTGTGCAAGGTCGACGGAGCCATCTTCACCAAGGACCTCGACGCAGTGCGTGGCTTCTCGCCCAGCCACGTCCTGAGCAGCCATCTGCCGGCCGCGACGGGTGCGTCGCTGGAACACATGCTCGACTCCCTCCAAGCGGCCCGGTTGTCGACACCCTTCGTGGGCCCCGACCAAGCGGCTCTCGAAGAGATGATGGCGTCGATGGGGGCCTCCGGGTCCGAGTGACCGCTCGGTACTACTTCGTTCGCGGACATAGCGAGGAAGAGCTCATCGCGATGCACGGACCCCGTTAGGGTTTCCCGGGGAACGGCAGCGGAGGAGGCAACGGTATGACGGGGCGCAACTGGGTGCTGGCCGCGATGATCTTCGCGGTCTCGATGACGTTCATCGATCAGACGATCGTCTCCATCGCAGTCCCGGACATTCAGCGCGAGCTCGGATTGACCTCGACCGGCGTGCAATGGGTCGTCAACGGTTACCTGATCTCCCTGGCCGCGCTCTTCGCTCTGGGCGGACGGCTGTCGGACATTTACGGCCACACCAAGTGTTGCGTGATCGGCGTGATCATCTTCGTGGTGGCGTCGACCATGTGCGGACTGACACCGAAGGGTTCCGGTGCCGAGGCGTGGATCGTCACGTTCCGCGTCATTCAGGGCGCCGGCGGTGCGCTCATGTTTCCGGCGGCGCTGGCCATCGTGGTCAACGTGTTCCCCCTCAGGGACCGCGGGAAGGCGCTGGCGCTGTTCTTCGGCATTGCCGGAGGCCTCACGGCCATCGGCCCGCTCCTCGGCGGCTACCTGACCCAGTGGACGTGGCGGGCGATCTTTTGGGTCAACATCCCCGTGGCCATCATCGCACTGGTCCTCATTGCGGTCTCGAAGCCCAAGACCCAATACCGGAAGGCCCCGATCGACTACCGGGGCGCGGTTCTCATCGCGGCCGGTATCGGCTTGAGCATCTTCGGCCTGCAGCAATCGGTTCCGTGGGGTTGGGGCAATCTCTTGACCTGGATCTGCATCATCGCCGGTCTGGTCATCATCGGCGTCTTCGTGCTGGCCGAGATGCGGACCGAGTCGCCCCTCATAAAGGTGAAGATCTTCCGCATACGCGCCTTCGCGGTCGAGAACATCGTGCTGCTGATCGCCATGATGGCGTTCATCCCGATCTTCTTCTTCGCCAGCGAGTACGCGCAGATCTCCCTGCACGACACGGCCTCGAATGCGGGCATCTTCCTCTTGTACTTCTTCATCGGCTTCGTTGTCTTGGCCCAAATCGGTGGCCGGATCCTCGACCGGGAGGGGGCCAAGCGGGCGGTGGTCATCGGCTGCGCCATTGCGGCCGTGGGTTTCGGGCTGTGGGCGTCGAAGGTCACCACGCTTTCCTTCAGCAAACAGCAGATCTGGGTCATTGTGGCCGGGGCCGGCATGGGGATGATGCTCGGCCCGGCCAACACGGACGCGGTGAACCGGGCGGGCAACCTCTCGTACGGTGAGGCCACCGGGATCACCCAGACCATCCGCAACTACGGGGCCAGCCTCGGGCTGGCGGCGCTCGGGACGATCGAGCTCTTTGCCTACCGGTCGCACCTGACCACGTCGCTCCGCAAGATGGGCGACTCGAACGCTGTCGCCGAGGCCAACCGCATTTCGCAGAGTCAGCAGGGCAGCGGTTCGGTGAAGTCCATTCCGCACTTCGTCTCCCTCGCCTTCGCCCAGTCCACCGAGACCGTGTTGTACGTGATGTGCGGGATCATGGCCTTCGCCGGCGTCGTCGCCCTGTTCGGCCTGAAGCGGGGACGCCAGGAGGCGCTGGTAGTGGAGGATGGGGCAGCGCCGTCGCCGGCCGAGGCGAACTGACCCGGTTGGTTCTCCTCTCGCATCCGGTGTGCCGCGCTGCGGGGACGGCCCTGTCGTAACCTTCCACCAGCGTTGCCGTCACAGTCCCGACGGTCTCACCGGAGGAGGCAGGCATGGCGCAGCGAAGCCGCATCGGGTTGGTCGTGCTGGCGCTGGTGGCGGTGGGCACCCTGGCCGCCAGCTGCAGCGCGGTAGGCAAAATTAGGCAGGCGGTGCACACCGTCGAGGGCAACAAGGCGACCATCGACTCGTTCAACCAAAACCTGCAGTCCACGACGAACGCGCCCTTCGAGGCGACCTACGCCACGACGGGCAGTTCCCCGTCGACGGTCGTGTACGCCGTCGATCCGTCCAGTGGCGGGCTCGCCTTCCACGACACGCAGACGGGATCCAATCCCTCCAACGTGCAGGTGATAGTGAATTCCTCGGGCGAGTATCTGTGCAACCAGAGCGGGTCTGCCGGCTCCTGGTCTTGCCAGAAACTGAGCAAGGCCGACGCGGCCACGCAGAACAAGATCTTCGACATCTACACCCCGTCACACTGGATCACCTTCTTGAAGGGTGCCTCTCTCGTGGCCGGCTTGGCAGGGGACAAGGTGACCACCTCGACCAAGTCGCTCAACGGCTTCGACATGCAATGCGTCGACCTGGTTGCCAAAGGCGTGTCGGGTACCAGCACCATCTGCAGCACGTCGCAGGGCATTCTCGGCTACGTGAGCGTCGCCTCCGACTCGACGAGCTTCCAGATCACGAACTACTCGTCGGCGCCGGCGCCGTCGCTGTTCCAGTTGCCGCCCGGCGCCACCGTGACGACGCTCACGACGCCCACCACGTAGGAATCGTCCGCGGCCTCGATGCGGGGACACAATGAGGGGATGACGACCTTCATCACCCGCTACGAGACCTCGGGCCCGGGCGTCCGCCTCGCCGTCAAGGACCTGATCGACATGGTGGGGGAGCCGACGACCGCTGGTTGCCGTGCCGTGGCGGACAGGGCCACTCCGGCGACGAGAGACGCGGCCTGCCTGGCCGGTGCGCGCGAGGCCGGCGCCCGCATCGTCGGCAGGACGAACCTGCACGAGCTCGCCCTCGGCGTGACCGGCGTCAACCAGTGGTACGGGACGCCGGTCAACCCGCTCGACCCCAGCCGCGTCCCCGGAGGTTCCTCGAGCGGCTCCGCCGTTGCCGTCGCCACCGACGAGGCGGACGTCGCCTACGGCAGCGACACCGGGGGCTCCATCCGGATTCCCGCCGCCTGCTGCGGCACGACCGGGCTCAAGACGACCTGGGGCCGCATCCCACTAGACGGGGTCTTCCCGCTGGCACCCAGCTTCGACACCATCGGCCCCATGGCCCGCACCGTGGCCGGGTTGGTCACGGGGATGGAGCTGCTTGAGCCGGGGTTCAGTGTTGCCGGCCAGGAGGTGTCGGACCTGGTCGTCGGCCGCCTGCTCATTGAGGCGGATCCGGCCATCACGGCCGCGCTCGACAAGGCCCTGGGGCTGGTGGAGTGGGACTGGCGCTCAGTAGACGTCCCTGGCTGGGACGACGCCACGCTGCAGGCGGGCCTCCTGCTGGTGGTCGAGGCCTGGCAGTCTGACGCCTCACTGGTGGCCGAGGACCCCGACGGAATCAGCGACGGCGTGCGCGGCCGCCTCGAACTCGGTGGGTCCTTCGACGAGCGCACCGTCGAGGCCGCCTGGCGGGTCCAGCGGGCGTGGAAGGAGACCCTGGAGGGGACCTTCGCCGAGGTCGATCTGCTCGTCACGCCGACCCTGAGCATCTTCCCGCCGCACCTCGACGACGGGGACGACCTGTTGGTCTCGCGCTGCACCCTGCCCGTCAACCTGGCGGGCGTGCCGGCCCTCTCGCTGCCCGTGCCGACGGGCGGGCCCTTGCCCGCCAGCATGCAGCTGATCGGGCCGGCGCAGAGCGAGGAGCGGCTGCTGGCCGCGGGGATGTTCCTCGAGGCCGCCCTCGCATCGGCCTGATCTCGAGTTCCGGCGCCTTCCCTCCCGACGGGTGACGGAAGATGGCTGGCGCGGGACCGGGCGTAGAGGAGCGCCGTCCACCCCCATAAAATGATCTGTGCATGCAGATCGATCTGTGGTCCGACTACGCCTGTCCCTGGTGCGCCCTGGGCACCGCCCGGCTCGAAGTCGCCCTCGGTGGGTTTGAACACGGCGCCGCCGTCACGGTGGTGCACCGCGCCTTCGAGCTTGACCCGAGAGCACCGGCCAGCAGCGCCGCCTCGTCGGAAGAGGCGGTCAGTCGCAAATACGGCATGCCGCCCGAACAGGTGCGGGCCGGCCACGCGCAGATCACCGCGCTCGGAGCCGAGGTCGGCTTCACCTTCGACTTCGACCGGGTGCGCCTGGGCAACACCTTCGACGCGCACCGGCTCACTGGGTCCGTGCGCGGTACGGCGTGGGAGGCACCGTTGGTGCGGCAGCTGTTCGCCGCCCGCTTCAGCGAGGGCCGGCAGCTCTCGGATCACCAGGTCTTGCGGGACATCGCGGGCTCGGTCGGGCTCCCCGCGGCGCGCACCGAGCAGGTGCTCGCCGGCCCGGCCTACGCCGAGGAGGTCCGTGCCGACGAAGCGGAAGCCACAGAGCTCGGCGTGACCGGCGTCCCCTACTTCCTCATCGGGGGTGCCTGGCCCGTGCCGGGCGCCCAGGACGTGGAGACACTGGGCATCGTGTTGCAGCGCGCCTGGTCACGCGTCAGCCATTGAGTCGAGGATCTCGTCGACCATTTCGACGGTGGTATTGGGGTGGAGGAAGGCGAAGCGGGCGACCGTCTCGCCCTCCCAGGCGGTCGGCGTGACGAAGCCGATCTGGTCATGGAGCAGGCGGGCCGACCAGTCCTCGTAGTCGAGCTTGGCCCACCCGTTGCGCCGGAACAGCACGATGGAGAGCCCGGGCTCGCGCACTAGCTCGACGTGGGGTGACGCGACGATCCGCTCGGCTGCCCGCTGGGCCATGGCCAGCCCGGCCTCCACGGCATCGCCATACGCGTCGAGGCCGTTGACGGCGAGCGAGAACCACAAGGGCAGGCCGCGGGCGCGCCGGGTCAGGTGAAAGGCGTAGTCGCTGGGGTTCCACTCCTCGGGCTTGCCGCGGTGCAGGACGTCCAGGTACTGGGCGTCCTGGGTGTGCACGGCCTTGGCCAGGTTGGGCTGGCGGTAAATGAGGGCGGCGCAGTCGAAGGGCGCGAAGAGCCATTTATGGGGATCCACAATGAACGAGTCGGCCCTGTCGAATCCGGCGAACTGGTCCCGGACGGAGGGCGCGAACAAGGCGGCGGCGCCGCCGTAGGCACCGTCGATGTGGAACCACAGTGACTGCTCGGCAGCCACGTCCGCCACTCCGGCCAGGTCGTCGACGATGCCCGCGTTCGTCGTCCCAGCCGTGGCCACGACCCCGATGACGTCGTCGCGTCGTGGATCCTCACGCAACGCGGCACGGAGGGCCGGGCCGGTCAGGCGGTGATCTTCGGGCGCCACGGTCAGGGTGCCGACACCGAGCACGTGGAGAGCCTTGCCCACCGAGGAGTGGGCATCCTCGCTCAGCGCGACGAGTGGACGGACGGGCGGGTTGGTCTGCCGGCGGTGCCCCGCAGTATCGCGAGCCACCATGAGGGCCGACAGATTGCCGGCTGACCCGCCCGCGACGAAGCAGCCACCGGCGCCGTCGGGCAGGCCGGCTTGCGCCGCCAAGACGCCGAGCGCCTGGTTCTCGGCGACCACGACCCCGGCTGCCTCGAGCCACGAGGTGCCGTGCAGTGACGAGCACGAGACGAACATGTCGAACAGGAGCGAGGCCTTCGTGGGCGCGGCCGGAATGAACGACAAGAAGCGCGGGCTGTCGCACGAGACGACCGCTGTCGACAGCTTGTCGATGAAGAGCTCCAGGACCCTGGCCGCGTCGTTCCCCTCGGCCCGCATGAGCCCGGCCAGTTCGGCATCGAGCGACTCCACCAGGCCGCCGAAGTCGAGGGCGACCGGGTCCATGGACAGCCGTTCCCGGCACGCGGCCACGACGAGGTCGGTCATCGCCTCGTCGTAGTGGAACATCGCGCTGGCCATCAGTCGGGCGAACCTTCTGGGTCCCAGCTCGGTCGTTGCGCGGCGCGCCATGCTTCCTCGGCCCGGCTGGCCACCTCGTGGGGAGCGGTCCGTGTCTTGGCCGCCACCTGTGCCACGTCGTCGAATTCGGGCTTGGCCCGGCCGCTGCTGACTTTCATCCGGATGGTCATGCCGTCAACCGTGACCTGCTCGAGCGAGCGGGCGACCGGCCAGCGCTCGACCGCTGTGGCGCGGATCCCCATGGTGCCGGTCACGCGTTGGATCTCGGCGCGCTGCGCCTCGAGGAGCGTGACGTCGGTCAAGACGTGGAGAACGTGGCCGGGCCTCCCCTTCTTCATGATGACGGGGCTGACCCAGGCGTCGAACGCCCCCGCGTCGAGGGCGGCAGCCACCGCCAGTCCCAGCTGCTCACCCGTCACGTCGTCGAGGTTCGTCTCGAGCAGGAGTGCGTTTTGTCCGGCCCCGACGGCCGGTTGCGACGAGCGGCGTCCGACAACGACGTGCGTGCAGTTGGGCAGGTCGTCCATCTCGCCTGCACCACCGCCGAACCCCGACGACGCGACCGTCATGTCGGGGAGAGGGCCGAACCCGCTCGCCAGTGCGGCCAGCAATGCCGCGCCGGTCGGGGTCGTGAGTTCAATGGCGACGTCGCGGCCGTAGGAAGGGATGCCCTCGAGCAGGCGCACGGTCGCCGGCGCGGGGTTCGGCAGCCGGCCATGCGCGCTCCGCACCATGCCGGTCCCCGTGGCGACCGCCGAGGCGCACACCTCGTCGACACCCAGCACCTCGAGCGCGGCGGCCGTGCCGACGATGTCGATGATGGCGTCGTGCCCACCGACCTCGTGGAAGTGCACCTGGTCGATCGGGCGACGGTGGAGGGCGGATTCCACGGATGCGAGTTTGTGGAAGACAGCCTGGGCACGCGCCGTGACCCGAGCGGGGAGCGCGGCGTCCTCAATGAGGGAGGCGATCACGCCGTGCGTCCGCACCACCACGTCGTCACCCCCGACGATGGCACGGGTGCAGGCGATGCCGCCGCGCAGGCCCTCCTCGAACTCGAGGTGCCAACCGGGGAGAGCCAGACGATTGAGCAGGGAGCGGACCTCGTCGACGTCCGCTCCCGCATCGACCAGCGAGCCCAGGGCCATGTCACCCGCAATGCCGGCGAAGCAGTGGAACCAGGCCACCGTCGAGGAGCCCGAGAACGAGTCGGTCACGGCAGTACCCGGGCGATGGCACAGGCGGCGCCGTAGCCGTTGTCGATGCCGACCACGGTGATGCCCGACGAGCAGGCGGACAACATGGTGAGCAACGCGGTCATGCCCTCGAAGGCGGCGCCGTATCCCGTGCTGGTGGGGACGGCGACGACAGGGGCCGGTGTGAGGCCGCCGACCACGCTGGCCAGCGCGCCCTCCATACCGGCGATGACCACGACGGCGTCCGCCATCGCGAGCGTGTCGACTTCGGCGAGCAACCGGTGCAGCCCCGCCACGCCGCAGTCGGTGAGCAGTGTGGCCGTGAAGCCGAGCGCCTCCAGCACCGCCGTGCATTCGGTGGCGACAGGGAGGTCCGCCGTGCCGGCTGTGATGACGACGACCGACCCCTTTCGCCTGGGCGCCGGGCGGAAGACCACGGTCGCCAGGGACCCGCTCTCAGACACTGTGCCGGGTCCAACCCCGAGCGCGACGCTGGCGGCCGTGACCGCCTTCACCTGCGCTTCGCTCGCCCGTGTGAGCAGCACGGGGCCCTCGGTCGCCGTCAGAAGTTCTCCGACGACGGCCGCACAGTGCTCCGGCGTCTTCCCGGGCCCGTAGACGGCTTCGGGGATGCCGAGGCGCAGGTCGCGGTGATGGTCCACCCGGGCGAAACCCAGGTCCGAGTAAGGCAGGCGGCGCAACTGGCGCACGGCGTCGTCGGGCGGGCAGCGCCCGGCGGCAACGTCTTCAATGAGCGCGCGAAGCGAGGAAGCATCCATGACCTGCTCTATCCTGCCCAACTGTGAACCCCCCTGCGACCTCCGTGGCCTACTTCGGCCCGGAAGCGACCTTCACCCAGGAAGCGCTCCTGACCCAGCCCGACCTGGCCGGGGCGGATCTGCGGCCGATGGCCTCCATTTCGGCGGTCCTCGACGCCGTGGCCCGGGACGAGGTCGACTGCGGCTTCGTGCCCATTGAGAACGGGATCGAAGGGACGGTCAGTGCGACCATCGACGGCCTGATTCACGACGTCGACCTGCACATTCAGCGTGAGGTGGTCATGGACATCCACCTGCACCTCATGGCCTGCCCAGACACCGGCCTGGCGGCGATCCACACCGTGTCGTCGTACCCCCATGCGCTGGCCCAGTGCCAGAAGTATTTGGCCCGGACCCTGCCCGACGCCGAGCAGCGGGCGGCGAATTCCACTGCTGATGCAGCCCGGCTCCTGGGCGAATCGGGCGCGGCCGGGGAAGCCGCCATTGCGCCTCGCCTGGCCGCCGAGCGGTACGGCCTGGCCATCGTGGCGGAGGACGTCGAGGACCACCCTGAGAACCAGACCCGGTTCGTCCTGGTGGCCCCGACCCGCGTCCCGCCCGCCACCGGACATGACAAGACGAGCATCGTCTGCTTCCAGCGGGCCGACCACCCCGGGAGCCTGCACGGCATTCTCGGACAGTTCGCGGCTCGCAACATCAACCTGAGCAAAATCGAGTCGCGCCCCACCAAGCAGGCACTGGGTGACTACTGCTTCGTCATCGACCTGTCGGGCCATGTGGGAGACGAGGTCGTGGCGGACTGCCTGCGAGACCTCCATGCCGGCCTGGCGGGGGTGAAGTTCCTCGGTTCGTACCCGGCCGCCGGCGAGCATGGGCCCGAGCAGCGGCGTCAGGCCGACGCGGCGTGGCAGGCGGCGGACTCCTGGCTGCGGGACATCCGCAGCGCCATCGACTCGTAGAGGCCTCTGTCCCACGGGACCGGGCGGATGACCGCTGGTACTCTGCCCCGGGAGGGCATGTGAGTCTGCAGACCATCGACGTCGACCAGCACCTGTTCGAGTCGAGGACGACCTGGGCCGATTACATCGACCCGGCGCGGCGGGCCGATGCACTCTCCATCGCCGACGATGACGCCGGCTGGCCCTGGTTGGCCTGGCGGGGCGACCGGCTGACGCCTCTTGAGGTCCCGATCCCGGAGCGGTCGGGCCTGATCGGTGACGGCCGAATGCGACGGTTGCGCGGTGAGCGCGCCCCGGCGCCGTTCGAGGAACTGGTGCCCGACTCGTATGGCATGGCCGGTGCCCGGCTCGAATCGCTCGACGCGTTCGGGCTCGATGCCGCTGTCTTGTTCCCGAACTACGGCTTGCTGTGGGAGCAGCGTCTGGCGTCGGATCGCGACGCGCAACGGGCCAACGCGCGGGCCTACAACCGCTTCGTCGCCGACGTCTGCGGCGACGGCGAAGGGCGGCTCTACGGGGTGGCCCATGTGCTGCTTCATGATCCCGCCTGGGCCGCCGAAGAGATCCGTCGCGTGCGCGCCCAGGGCGTGCGTCTGGCCATGATCGCCCCGGCGCCGGTGGACGGGAAGCCACTCTCGCACCCGGACTTCGATCCCGTCTGGGCGGCGTTCAGCGACGAGGGCGTGGCGCCGGTCTTCCACGTCTCGGACTTCGAGAGCCCCCTGCACCCCGCCTGGCGGACCGGAGAGCACGAGGAGGGCGAGCAACTCTTCGACTCCATCTTCTTGTACCTGGCGCCGGCGGTCGCACTGGCCAACCTGATCCTCACCGGGACGTTGGAGCGGTTTCCCGACCTTCGCATCGGGGTCGTCGAGTTGACGGCCAGCTGGGTGCCGCAGTTCCTGCTGCATATTGACGGCGCGTCGGACTTCTACACCCAGCGCCACGGGGAGCCCTTTCACAAGCTCTCGGATCGTCCGTCCAACTACTTCCTACGTCAGGTGCGGGTGGCTGCGCTGCCCTACGAGATGCCGAACCGTCTCGTGCCCAAGGTGGGCGACGACACGTTCATGCTGGGTAGCGACTGGCCCCATGCGGAAGGAGTGGCCGACCCGATGGCGCAGGCGCGACGCGCCGTGGCGGGGCTGGACGAACCCGCTCGGGCCAACATGTTGGGAGCCAACGCGGCGTGGCTCCTCGGCTTGTGACCGTCGATCTCGAGGCCGCGGCGGCAGAGCGGGAGCGCCTGCGCGCGACGTATCTGCGGGAACCGGCGGATCGCCCGCGTTCGACTGCTCGCGGCGTGCACCATGTGGCGCTGTTGTGCTCCGACGTCGAGCAGACCATCTGCTTCTACCAGGGTCTGCTCGGCTTCCCATTGGCCGAGCTCTTCGAGAACCGGGACTACAAGGGGTCGACGCACCTCTTCTTCGACCTCGGCCATGACAACACACTCGCCTTCTTCGATTTCCCGGACCTCGGTCTCGGGCCTTACGCGGAGGTGTTGGGCGGTTTCCACCACATCGCCATCTCCATCGACCGGGCCCAGTGGGATGCAGCGCGCACGCGCTTAGACGAGGCCGGCATCCCAACGCAGATCGAGAGTGAGATCTCGTTGTACTTCTCCGATCCCGACGGCGTGCGCCTGGAGCTCATCGCCGAGGATCTCGGCTCGCTCTACGGCACCCCGTTGCACTGATGCCCGTCACCGGGCTGG